>JAISTB010000039.1 GCA_031272775.1 Fusobacteriaceae bacterium
CTGGGTTACTTCGGAGGCGGCGATGTAAAAATCGCTCACCGTTACGCGATGCTGCGCTTCGTCAGCGAGGCGGTCCAATTCCCGCGCGGGGCTTCCCATCGTGAATGTCCCGCCTTTGATGAGGACAAAACCGGCGGGGAAACGGCTTTGCGCGGTTGCGCTTGCAACCGCAATCAGCGCGGTTGAAAAAAGTAAAAGTGTTTTCATTGCGATACCTCCGATGCACTGATCTTAATACCTATTTTACCAAGCCAATCACTGAGACTGTTTTTCGCGCTGCCGGCATTCGCGGCTCGTATGTGCAAGGCTTCAGCAAAAACGCTGTCGGGACAAAGCCGTTTCGCGTCCGCGATAGTGCCCGATATGCCGCTGCTTGCGCTTGTACATATCAGCGCTATGGTTTTTCAGGTCAAGTCCTGCTGGTTGTTGTGCAAAAAAGTCTGCATGGGCGCAGCCATCCTTGACCACCAAAGGGGATAAACGATAAAGACCGTATCATACTCTTTGAGAGAGACGGCGGTTTTTATCGCCGGGTATACGCCGGAACTGTCAATCCTTTGAAATTCGCTTTTGGCGACCTCAAGCATTTCGTTGTAGTTGCTGGTATACGGCGTGACCAGCGTTATTTCAAGCGCATCACAGCCTGTCAGAGATTGTAACTCCCGGGCTATCTGGGCGCTGTTACCGCTCCAGGTGTAATATACGATAAGCGCCGAGATTAGAAAAAATCTTTTCACTTCGTTGCCTCCTTGTTTATTAAAACAGTGCCTGTGCCATAGTGTTCCCCCTCAATTCTTTAGCGAGAGCGTCACGGTAACATCACCCTCCCCAAGCGCCGTCTTCAACTCCTCCGGGGTGACATCATCTATTTTCCCCAAGCGTGTGAAAGTCCAGGTGTTCGGCGCGTAATAAATCACCAGCGCGTTGCCCTGATACAGTATCAAGTCGCCGCGTTTGGTGGTAATCCGCTCGTCATTGGTCGGCAATGTTTTACCCAAGCCGCCGACTTTTTCAAAGTTACCGTAGTCGTGCATTTGAATGGTGACGGGTCCTTCTTTGAGCAAAGCCAACAACGCCGCTGTTGACGAGTTTTTTACCAGCGTAGCGGTAAATGTTTTTCCGCCTTTGATTGTTATGGTCATTGCGCCTCCTTGCTCGTCAGTCTTTGCGCCGTTACCCTGTGCGCAAACAGCAAGCGTCAACGCACAAGTGAGCGCGAAAATACAAAATAGTCTTTTCATAAATCCTCCTTTGCATTATAGTCTTGACATAAAAAAAGATATGTTTTACAATAGTATAGAACCTGAAGTCAGGTTCAGGTCAAGAGATTTTAAAAAAATTTCCGGAGGAGTCAGGTATGTCTTATTCAATCGGTGAAGTGGCGGAAATGACCGGCATAACAGTATCATCATTACGGTACTATGACCGCGAGGGATTGTTTCCGGCGATGAAACGAACAAGCGGCGGTATTCGAATGTTTTCGGAAACGGAGATCGACGCCCTTAAAATCATGGAGTGCCTGAAGGTCTCGGGGATGTCCATCAAAGATATCCGGCAGTTTCTGGTTTGGTGTCAGGAGGGAGACGGCTCTTTGCGAAAGCGGCGGGATCTGTTCTATGAGCGTCTTGAAGCCGTGAAAAGGCAGATGGAAGAATTGCAGAAGACAATGGATACGATAAAGTATAAATGCTGGTACTACGATACCGCAGTAACCGCCGGCAGCGAAGAAGTTCCGAAAAAAATGCCGGAAGCAGAGATGCCTGAGGATATCCGGAAATACCGAAAAAGAATGGAAATCAATTTGAAGGATTGAGGGGGGAGTGACATGAGGAGGAGGCTGGCGGAATATAAAGATTTATGAAGAATTTCGCCAAAGTACAAAGCAAAAATGTGCCAAAGCCGATAGTGAAATTCAGCCAAAGTATAAAGTAAAATCATGCCAAAGTCTATAGTTAAATACTGCCAAAGTATAAAGTAAAATGCTGCCAAATCATAAAGTTATATCTTGACAAACGGCTAAATTTGGCGTATAGTATAAATTGGGTGATGCTCATGAGCAATAAATATTTACCAAGAATATCCGACAAAAAATTGCGTCTATTACTTGAGGCCAAGGGCGCGGTTTTGATCGAAGGACCAAAGTGGTGCGGGAAAACCCGATCTGCCGAAGAAATCGCCGGCAGCGTTTTGTATATGCAGGATCCGGATACGTCAAAAGCGAACATTCTGACGGCGCAATCCAAACCGTCATTGCTCTTGGACGGGAAAACGCCGAGATTGCTTGATGAATGGCAGGTCGCCCCCGAGCTCTGGAACGCCGTACGCTTTGCGGTCGACAAACGCAGACAAAGCGGGCAATTCATATTGACCGGTTCCGTAAATCCCGTAAGGACTCCTGATATGCATTCCGGTACGGGGCGCATCGGGCGCATGAAAATGCGGACGATGTCACTATATGAATCGGGCGATTCCACTGGGGAGATCTCCCTAAAAAAGCTTTTCGACGGCGTATCGACTATGGAAGGAAAATCGCCGGTTTCAGTGGAACAGTATGCTTTCTTGATCAATCGCGGCGGATGGCCCGCCGTGGCGGGAAAGACAAATGAAAAAATCGTTCTGACGGTTGCGTCCGATTATCTGGAAGCGGTGACAAATGAGGATATTTCGAAGGCAGACGGAATCGAAAGAAAACCTGAACGGGTCAAAGCGTTTATGCGGGCCATTGCGCGCAATATTTCCGCGGAGGCGAAACTTGTAACGATTGCCAATGATTTGGCCGCCAACGACGAGGCGCTGTCTCCGATCACCATCGGAGAATACATTGACGCGCTGAAGAAAATATTTGTCCTTGAAGATTTGCCCGCGTGGAGCGCGAAGCTTCGCTCCAAAACGGTGATCCGCACCACGGCGAAACGGCATTTTACCGATCCGTCCATTGCGGCCGCCGCGCTACGAGCTACGCCCAAAAGGCTGCTTTCGGATTTCAACACGTTCGGCTACCTTTTTGAATCCCTTTGCGTAAGAGACCTGCGGGTCTATGCCGAGAGCCTTGACGGAAACGTCTATCATTACCGCGATAAGAGCGGGCTGGAAGTTGACGCCGTCATTCAGCTTGCCGACGGGCGTTGGGCCGCAGCCGAAGTGAAGATGGGGATGGGGGAAATAGAGAAGGCCTGTGAGAATCTGTTGAGACTGAAAGCTTCCGTAGATACGGAAAAGATGGAAGAACCCGCTGTTTTAATGGTTCTGACGGCCACAGAATACGCGTTTCAAATGAAAAACGGGATATGGCTTGTCCCGCTGGGGTGTTTGAAGGATTAGGAGGGGGGCCGCTTTGGCGTATCCGGCGACGCTTATGCCCCCGGCTCATTTTTAAGGAGTTTCTTATAAATTTTGCTTCGGTGATCGAAATCAACGGCAACGATAGTCAATTCATCATCATGAATTTTCACAAGCAGGCGATAATCCATAATTCTGTATCGCCAAAACCCTTTCAACGCCTTGTTAAGCGGTTTTCCATGAATCCTGGGATCGTCTGTTCCGAGCAGATTTTTCTTGATGTATTGACTCAAAAGCCTTCGGACGCTTTTATCGAAGGAGAGAATCTTTTTTTGTACTTTTTCATCAAGGTAGACAGTATACATTTAAAGGTCCCACTCTTTGACCGCTTCGTCAAAAGGGACCAATTTCACGGTTCCTTTCGCTTCCCGCTCGAGATAGTCCTGGAGAACTTCCCGATCATATTCGTCCTCAATCACTTCAAAAATCATCTCTTTGATGAATTGAGAAACATTTGTTCCTTTCGTTTCAACATATTTTTTCAACATAAGTTCTTCTTCTCCGCTCAGTCTCACAGAAATTGTTGCCATGGGAATCACCTCATTTTCTTTTGTTTACATTGTAATACAAAGAGAAAATAAAGTCAATCATTTTTTGTTGATGAATCTATTTTCTATATGACCGCCATATATATTATATATTTGACGATTTCCCGGAAAAAATGCTAAAATAGCAGCAAACACAATTTCTTACTGGCATAGTAAACAATTGCGGAGAGCATGGAAATTTAAAAACTCGGGAAGAAGACTCGACGAATTTTGGAGGAAAAAACGATGGACTGTATGACAGCGATTTTTGAAAGGCGTAGTATTCGCCGATATCAGACGAAGCCTGTGCCCCGGGAAATTTTGGAGAAGATTCTCAACGCGGCAATCCAGGCCCCCTCGGCCATCAACGCCCAGCCCTGGCATTTTGTGGCGCTCGCGAGCCCCGAAGCCATGACGCGGCTCCGGGAGGTTATGGGGCGGACAGCGGAGACGATTCACCCCCACCTGCGGGAAATTTTTCCCAACCATCCAGATGTGGTGGCGGAAACGCATCGTTTCATCGGGCAATTGGGAAACGCGCCGGTTTGCGTACTGGCATTTTTGCAAAAAGCCGACTACGATAACCGCTTTGAGGTCATGACGCTGAGCGTCGCGGCGGCCATTGAAAACCTGATCCTCGCCGCATGGGATCAGGGCGTCGGCAGTTGCTGGCTCACCGCGCCTCTGGAAGCGGGCGTCGACGAAGAAATCCGGAAGACCTTCGCCGCCGACTACGGGCCGCTGGTATCCATTGTGGCCCTGGGCTATCCCGAAAAAATCCCTGCCGCCCCCAAAAGGAAGGAAGACCGTTTTACGATTCTTTGAGGTTTCTTCACGGAAGGAAACCAAAGTGACGAGTAAAATCTATTGTATTTATGATAATCATATATAAAATATATTTGACGAAACTGTAACAAATATGCTAAAGTAGTTGCAAGTCTTATTTCTTACAAGCGGAGTAAATAATTATGAGGAAAACAATTTTGAATTTCACGATGAAGGAAATCATGCGTTCGATGTGTATATGTAACCCGCACATCCATTTTGATGTTCCAAAATCGGCGCAAATTGAAAAAGTGGTTTTCCGCAGAAACGAATCCTGACGGCAGGGAAAATTCCCGCTCAAACAGAATTCATCCATAGCAAGGAGAAAATACTTTGGAAATTTCCCAAAGTATTTTTTTTGTAAAGATAATTATACTGACTAAGTGACTAAACAAGGCAAAAACTTATGAAAGGGGAAATACATGCTGAATCAAAAATTGATCCAAAAAGAATATGATTTTCTGGGAGACGCAGTATTTTTGAATGTATCATCGGTGGTCATGCCGCCGCGCCGTGTTCAAAAGGCCTATAACGGGTTTATGAGGGACTATATAAAAAACTTCGGGGCTGATGTCGTCACGAAGGCCTGGGAACTTGTCAACGCCACAAGGCCAAAAATAGCGCGGCTGATCAATGCGCGGGAATATCATGAGATTGCCTTTGTCAAAAATACCTGCGAGGGGGTCTCCATACTGGCAAACGGGTATCCGCTGAAACGGGGCGACAACATCATCGTGGCCGACCAAGAGCATCAATCCAATCTCTTTCCCTGGATCAACATCCATGAACGAAAGGGAATCCGGCTGAAGATCGTGAAGAGCGCAAACGGGGAGATCTCGTGGCGGGATTTCGTAGACGCTATTGATGGCCGGACCAGAATTTTGGCGCTTTCTGCCGTACAGTTTTCAACCGGTTTTTACGCGGATCTGAAAAAAATCGGCGAAGCCTGCCGACGGTCGGGGGTTGTCTTCGCGGTGGACGGGATCCAAGCCCTAGGAAGACTCCGGATCAATGTGCAGGATATGAATATAGACTACCTTTCTTCCGGAACAAACAAAGGACTATTGGGGACATTGGGGGCCGGATTTGTATATTGTTCCGATCATATCGTCCGGGAGATTATTCCGCCATACGCTTCCTATCAGAGTACGATCAGTCATGTGGCGCCGCCAGCCATCACAACCAATTTTGAAAGTATCGAATGGTATCCCCACGCCCGGCGGTTTGAATCGGGCAATCTGAGTTATAACTGTATCAACGCCATCTCCCAGGGAATTGATCTCCTTCAGGAATTGGGAATCTCGAATATTGAAACGCATATTTTGCACTTGGAACAGGAATTGCGGGATCGGATCCGGCATCTCCCGCTCCGTACGGTTCAACCCAAATACCGCAAAAACTGGAGCGGCATCATCTGTGTATATTACCCGGAAAATAAAGACATGGAAGTGACCGGCATTCTCGCAAAATATAAAATCTACGCGACGGTCCGGGCTGGGTATATCCGTTTCGGGTTGAATTTTTACAACACCGTGGAACAAATGAGGATTGTGGCGAAAGCCTTGGAAGAAATCGCTTCACTGGTTGATTCAGTACAAATTTAAAAATAAAAGGAGTGTAAAAAATGAGCATTGGAACGATTTATCGAAAGAATACCCTGGTAATAAAACTTTTGGTGGCCCTTGTTCTGGGCGTTGTCGCAGGAGCGGCCTTCGGAGACAGAATTCTTGTAATCAAGCCATTGGGTTCCATATTTCTGAATTTGCTGAAATTGGTGGCGCTGCCGTTGATTATTGTGAACTTGATTTCCGGTATTTCAGCTTTGGGCGATCCCAAGGCCTTTGGCAGAATTGGAGTCAAAATCTTGCTGTATTACGCGGCCACCACGATTATCGCAATCATTCTCGGCTTTGTAACCGGGACATTGTTGAAACCCGGGATCGGTTTTACCCTGACCGGAAAATATGACGCAGCAATCGCGAAAGTGCCTTCTTTCCTCGATACCCTTGTGGGATTGTTGCCCGGCAATATCTTTCAGACTCTGACGGAGGGAAGACTTGACCAGATCGTTGTATTCAGCGCGATCGTTGGAATCGCCGTCTTGTTTCTAAAACCGGAACAAAAAGAAATTCTGACAAAATTCTTTGATTCCCTCGCGCAGGTTTTCAATAAAATTATTGCGGGAATTCTTGTCTATGCGCCGGTCGGGATATTTTCCCTGGCGGCGGTAACCGTTGCCGTCTATGGAAAGATTTTGATCGGTTTCCTGGTAAAATATCTGGGCGCTTCCTATCTCGGCATCTTGTTGCAAATTGTGGTCTACGCGATCCTGCTTACGGTCTTTACAAAAGTCCCGCTGACCAAATTTTTTCAAAAAGCCGGCGTCCTAATCATTACAGCAATCAGCACCAGTTCCAGTCTTGCGGTCGTGCCGGTCAATCTTTCCGTCGCGGATGAATTGGACGTACCGCGATCTATTTCCAGTTTTACGATCCCCTTGGGCGCTCAAGTCAATAAAGACGGGAATGGGTTGATGCTCGCGATCACATTTCTCTTTGCGGCCCAGGCCGTAGGCGCTCCTTTGCCGCTTCCTGTATTTATTAAAGCCATTGTACTGGCGCTGATTCTCACAACCGGGGCGGGAGGCGTTCCGGGAGGCGGCATCGTTTCCATCGCGGTCATTATCGACGCCTTCGGCCTGCCGTTGGAAGTCGTCGGCATCGTCTCCGGAATCTTCGCCCTCATTGATATGGGCTACACGACGCTCAATGTGTTGGGAGATCTGGTGGGGACCGTTATCGTATCCCAATCCGAGAACAGATCGGCGCCTTCCGTCGCGATTCCTGAAACCAAAGTGACAGCATAACATCCTTCAAAATATACCTCCAAACAATCTGAAGTTCAGGGGCCGCCCGCCGCAGGGCGGTTCCTTGGACGGAATGGTTGCATCATCCATCGGCAACAAAATTAAATCTCACCATACACCCATTATTCCTGAGGAGGAAAAATAATGAACGAAAAGACAAGCTACAAAAGTAAACTGCAAGCATTTCTTCTGATTCTGCTCCTGACCCTCGGCGTATTTTTACCGCAATCTACCGAGCTCAAAAGCGCCGGGATCGCGGCCCCATATCGGATCGGCGTCGTACAAAAGACCGCCTACGGCAGCGTACGCGGGTATAAGGAGGGGAAAGCCCTCGTGTGGAAGGGGATTCCCTACGCGAAGCCCTCCGTAGGCGAGTTGCGATGGAAAGCGCCGCAGAAGCCGGAATCCTGGACCGGCGTCAAAGACGCCACGAAAGACGCGCCGCAGAGCATTCAAGGCGTCGGCGCAGGCGCAGCGGGCGTGGAAGGCGGTCAATTTTTAAATATCTTCCGTCCCGACAACAACAAAAAAGGCCTTCCGGTATTTGTTTACATCCACGGCGGCAACAATCAGTTCGGCTCGGCGGCCGAGTTACCGGGCGGAAAACTGGCTGTGGCGACGGACGCCGTAATTGTTCCGATACAGGCGCGATTAGGCCTTTTAGGTTTTATCACATTACCGGCCTTGAAAACGGGCGATCCCCTCGAAGATTCCGGCAATTACGCGCTGCTCGATTTCGCGGCGGCCCTGGATTGGATCCGGGAAAATATCGAAGCCTTCGGCGGCGATCCCAATAATATCACGATTTCCGGTTTTTCCGCGGGCGGACGTGACGTGCTGGCGCTTCTGATTTCTCCCATTTTCAAGGGAAAAATCCACAAGGCCTATTCCTTCAGCGGCGGATTGACCCTTTCGGATGTGAAAGACAGCCAGAAAGTCATCGCGCGGCAATTGGCAAAGCTCGTGACGGAGGATCGTCCGGAATACAGCGAAGAAGAGGCGGCGAAATGGCTGCTCGGGAAGGGGGAAGATGTCCGGGAATATCTGTATGGCCTTTCGGCGGAACGCCTCGAAGCCCTCGTGAAAAACGCGCAAATCCGTATGTCCGGCTTCCCGCATCTCTTTAAGGACGGCGCGGTACTGCCGAAAGAAGGTTTCGCGACCTCAAAATTCAATGCGATTCCCGCGATTCTTCTGGCCAGTAAAAGCGAATTTTCTCTCTTCGCCATCTCAGATCCCTATTTTGCTGATAATGTAAAAGAAAAAAAATTCCTGACGGATCCG
Organism: Fusobacteriaceae bacterium; assembly: GCA_031272775.1. Taxonomy (NCBI): domain Bacteria; kingdom Fusobacteriati; phylum Fusobacteriota; class Fusobacteriia; order Fusobacteriales; family Fusobacteriaceae; species Fusobacteriaceae bacterium. The sequence continues at coordinate 8,842 of JAISTB010000039.1, forward strand.
ACCGCCCGGAAGGAACTCGAATTCGCAATTAAACACGGAAGCCTTCTGTACGAATATTTCAACGCGGAAGAAGCCGTCAAGGCCGTCTTTAAAAAATACAAAGCCCCGCTCTATACGGTGGACATCCTCTGGGGAACGGATAAAAGCATTACGGGCGATGAATTCGCGACGCTGTACGGCGCGGCCCACGGCATATTCCGTCCCTTCCTTTCCGGCGAAAACATCGGACTGGCGCAGCAATTCCCGGCAATATTCCAGAACAAGGGCGCACAGGAGCTCACAAAGACATTCCAGGCTTATCTGAAAAATTTCCTCCATACGGGCGATCCCAACGGCAAAGGATTACCCCGCTGGAGCAAATGGCGGGATTCCAAAGAGGGACCGACACAACTTCTGCTGGACGCCGACAGGGAAAAAGCCATCGTGCGTCAGAGAGGCAAGCGGATCACCTATGCTGAAATCCTCAAAGGGATCCAGGCGGATAATTCCGTTTCCCCCGAAGCCAAAAAGAACATCGTGACCACTGTCCTCAACGGAAGATGGTTCAGCAAAGGACTTGATAAAAAATACAAAAATAAAAATCTATGGAAATAATTCTGATCAGGCATTCCCATAAATCCCGTACTTAGATCTCTTTTCCATACAAAGCTCCGACGGCCATGACGATCGCAAATACCAGAAGAAACCACAGGACCGCTTTCCCATGTGCAAAAATCGCGGCAATAATCATAAATACGCAGGCGGCAATGGCCAGCGAAGGCATGACGACGCGCTTGAATACAGGAAGATCCCGCTCCTTTTTGATGAAAAGGAAGAAGATCGGAAGGTACATGGCGTAGAGGGCCACAATGGGCAGTTCTGAGGAGTCAAACTTGAACGGGCCGAACCATCCGGACGTAAGATTGGCGCCATAAAAGAAAAACAGCCAGATTCCACAGAGCAGCAAAGCCCAGTTGCCAGAATTGAGCGGCATGTTGGTCACGGGATCAACCTGGGCGAAGACGTACGGCGCGGGTCCGTTTCCGCGAATGGCCAGCGCGTACTGGTTACGAACGCAACCCATCATCAGGCCGTTTAAAGTCCCGAGACAGGAAATGACCACAAGGACCATCAGAAGCACGCCGCCCCATTTGCCGAAAATGGTCATAAAGGCAATCCGCGCGCCCTGCTCGCCGCTTTCCATCAAAAGCGCGTTGGGCACGGCGCCGGCTAGGCCCACATAATACAAAATATAGACGGCCATGATGACAAGCGTCCCCACCGTCAGCGCCCGGGGCAGATTTTTCTTCGCGTCCCGCAGTTCCGCGTTAATCGTCGTCGCGATGATCCAACCTTCATAGGCAAAGGCGGTCGCAACGACGGCCGTAAAAAGCGGGCTTCCGTTCATCTCTTGAGCCGCTACGCTTGAAAAATTCCGGATGGTCATGCCGGAGCGAAGACCCGCGATTGTACCGATGACAGCCATCAGGACAAGAGGGATCAGCTTGATGGCCGTCGTTCCGATTTGGAATTTCCCCGCCAAAAGGGGCGTCAGCATATTCATCACATAAATCGCGATCAAATACAGACAGGCCAAGGTCATGCAGGGCCCGCCCGTGATATCCCAGCCCAAAAGCACGCAGGTATAGCGGGCGGAGACCCACGCCAGAACCGAGGTCAACGTCGGGGTATAGATGATTGCCATGAACCATCCGAGATAATAGGCGTATTTCTTCCCGATCACGACTTCGGCGTAGTCCACCAGGCCGCTTATTTTTTCATATTTTGCCGCCATCGTCGCAAAGACGTAAGCACAGACGATCATAATGAGACCGCCGATGACCCAAGCGCCAATGCCGAGCGGCAAATCTCCGCCCGTTGCGGTCAGGACTTTTTCCGCTTTGAAAAAGACGCCGCTTCCGATGACAATGCCGATGACCATGGCAATTGCGGTCATCAGGCCGTATTTTTTCTTCAAAGTAATGTTTTCCATGTTACACCTCTAATTCTGATAAACAATCCATCATAAAATTATACACCCAAACAGGCGTTTCGTCAAGGGAAAAGCTTATTTCAGCCATTATTAAAAACTGGTTTTGTATAGTATGTTTTAATGAAATTTCCGGTGACAAAGGGCATAATTCAGTGACGATACATACGTAGAACACAACGCCATGATCTGATTTTTTTCGTAAAAAAACGCGCATTGCGCGTCTTTTTTTGTAGTATATCCGTCTCTTTTCATTCGCTTGATTAAATCGGCAGGGGAAATTACTTTTACGATTGTTTGCAAGTTCAAAATATTTCAATGCTCAATTCTCCTCTCTTCATTTTCCATTTATCGTAAGCGTTCCTTGACAATCCGGCAGATAAACAGTATAATGAAGTTAAAAAAAGCGCTTCGCTGCCAAAGTACAGCGGCTTGCAAAGAAAAAAACAGGGAGAGGACAAAAGACGATGCACAAAATTTCCATCCGATTTTTTGACGATAAAGAAGTCCGTGCCATTTGGGATGATGAAGGCGCCCGGTGGTGGTTTTCTGTTATTGATATTGTGGGCGTATTGGGTCAAAGCGCAAATCCGCAGAACTACTGGTATGTCCTTAAAAATCGCTTGAAAAAAGCCAGGAGTGAAGTCCTTACAAATTGTAAGGGATTCAAACTCACAGCTCATGACGGGAAACTGCGAATGACCGACTGTCTGACAAATGAAGGCGTTATTGCCCTGGCCAAAGAATTCCCAGGCAAAAAGGCAAATCGCTTTATTGATTGGTTCACGTACAGTGACGATACAATAGACGGTCAGAGCAAGACAAAGGCCTACACGCTTTTCAACAGTTCCCTGCTCGATACCATTGAAATCGGTACTGTCAAAGGTTTGCAGCAGATTCACGGCTACCTGTTCGGGGGACTCTATGATTTCGCCGGACAAATCAGAACCCTCAATATCTCCAAAGGCGGCTTTCAATTCGCCATGGCGCGTTTTCTGCCGGAGACGCTGCGAACCATTGAACGGATGCCGGAAAACACTTTTGAGGAGATCGCCGACAAGTATGTCGAGATGAATGTCGCCCACCCGTTCATGGAGGGCAACGGCAGAAGCGCCCGCATTTGGCTTGACCTGATGCTGAAGAAAAACCTGAAGCTTTGCGTCGACTGGAGCCGGATCCATAAGAAAGACTACCTTTCCGCCATGGAAAAAAGCGTCACAAATGCTTCCCGGATAAAAGCGTTGATGCGCGACGCCCTGACCGATAAGATTAACGACCGCGAGGTCTTCATGAAAGGCGTAGATTATTCCTATTATTATGAGCAGGAAGATGAGATTACAGAGGATGACGGGGCGTGAAGAAATTCTTCGATTCCCCCTTCCTTGAATCTGTGCCACTCATGCACCAGACTCCGGTATCCCAGTTCCTTCAGCGTTCCGTACCGGATCGCGTAATTCTTCTTGCAATGCCGCCCAGTCTCGAAATAACGCAGATATTGTTGCAAATATTGATCCATCTCCCGGAGGCCTTTGTCCGTGGTCAGAAGCGGAAAGAACCAGCGAGACCAGGTGAGCTCGTCGGGATCTCCTCCTTCGAAGAATTTTCGGTTGAAGGTCCGGATCATGACGGCAATGGCTTTTTCGGGCGGAAGGCTCTTTTTTTGTTGCCAGCGGACCAGGGCATGGGCTTTTCGCCTGATTTTTCCTTTGAGTTTTTCCCGGGTCGCGGCGGAAAGATCAATATTTTCGTGATCCCAGGAGACACCCAGGAATTCTCTTGACTCGCCGGGGCGATAAGTTTTTTCTTTTCGCGGGTTGACCCTAAGCCCGTGTCGGGTCAGAATTTCGTGGATGACATCCTTATGGTCGAGGAGTTCTTCCTCCGTCGGCGCGAAGAACATCAAATCATCGGAATATCGCGCGTAGAGTATCTTTCTTTCCGTAAAATACGCGTCCAGTTCCCGCAGATACAGATTGGCCAAAAAGGGGGCGACGGGAATTCCCGCCATGACGCCCCGTTGTTCCGCGACGGGCTTTCCTTTCCAGAGGACGTGGGCTTGCGTCAACAATCCCGCTATAAAGTTGTAAAGCTGCGGGTCGTCTCCGGTTACATCCCCTAAAATCGGGAGCAGCTGCGGGACCGGAATGCAGTTGAAATAATCGTGGATATCTGACTTGTAACACCAGAAAGCGCCGGGGTCATCCCGCCGGGTCAGCATATGGATCGCCCGATGCGCGCCGTATCCGGCCCGGAAGGAATAACAGCCCTCGGGTTGCCGGTGGTCATAGCGGTAGAGGAGCGTCGCAAGGAGCTTCAAAACCGGCGTTTCCGCATCCGAATAGCAGTAAACCACGCGTTTTTTGTCGGAGCCCAGCTTATTCAGGAGTTTTTTTTCGGCTAAGCCAAAAGAGCCCCCGTTCCGGATCGTTTCTACCACAGGGCCCCAGGTTTTTTCTTGGATATATTGTGCAAGCACGTCGAGCTCTTTTTCGGGCAGACGTCTTTTTTCCTTTTTGGCCGAAAGAAATTCCAGCCATCGGGTCTCGTCGGCCAGTTCGTCAAGGAGGCTCATGATTTTCTCCGGGTGTGTTTTGTACCGTTCGGGGGAGCGTAGCCTCCCCGCTCCCGTAGAACGATACGAAACTTTTATCAAAAGGGAAATTGCTTTGAAGGCAGCAATGCTGACACAAGGCTGAACGCCCTCCGGTTGTCCGCAAAACCTTTGGAAAGAGAGCGCTTTGCCCCGTCGCGGACGCGCGCGTACCGCGCGCATTCCCTTTTTGCCTGATGAATACATTTAGCGCGAAAGCGCCAGAAAGGCTTGTATGCGTTTGATCACGTAATCGCGCTCATTGGGCATGTGCAGGTAAAAGTTGATGAAAGGGACGCCGGCGCTTTTGGCGGCGTTTTTCGCGCCCAGAAACGCGCGGTTTCTGTCCCGGTTGTGGGGCGTGAGCATGACGACTCCGGCTACGGATCCTCCCCGGTAGATGCCGAAATCATAGCTTTTTCCGCTTCCGCCGAGGGATGCGACGGGCACGTTGGCCTGCACTTCATAGCCCGGAAAGGATTCGGCGATGACCCGGGAAAACCAGGCCGCGTCTTTTCTTTCGGCAGCGGCGCCGCCATATACGGGGCTTCGTGTCGGTTGCGGCGTGTTTGCGGTCGGATTCTTCTTTTCGATTTCCTCTTTCATCTGCGTCGCCTTTTCGATGACTTTTCCCGCGGCGTCGCTCAATACCTCGCCTAATTTCTGTTTCAGGATCTTGTCAAACAATCCCATGGCTCTCCTCCTGTGTCTTCAGCTTGACTTACTGGCGGGGCGGCAGGATTTCGATTTCCACTCTGCGGTTCCGCGCTTTTCCCCTGGCGGTGTTGTTGCTGGCAATGGGTTCCGATTCGCCGTAGCCGATGACGGAAATGCGCCGGGACTGAACACCCGCCTGACGAAGATAATTTTTCACGCTGGTCGCCCGTTTTTCCGACAAGTCCTGATTGTAGTCGGCCGCGCCGTCGCTGTCCGTATGGCCGGCCACGATGATTCTCGATTCGGGATACTGGATCAAAACGTCTGCGATGTCATCCAACACGCCGTAAAATTGTGGCCGGATCTTGTACTGATCCGTGCCGAAGGTTACGCCGCTGGGCAGATAGAGCTGGAGATTCTCGCCGCGCCGGTTGACTTCCACGCCGCTCCCCCGCAGTCTTCGGTTGAATTCCTTTTCCTGGTTTTCCCGGTACTGTCCCCAGGTGGCGCCCACAAGGGTACCCGCGGCGGCTCCGATCAACGTGCCTTTCGTGTTCTTGCCGATGGCCTGGCCGATTCCCGCACCGAGGATTCCGCCTACGGCCGCGCCTTTACCGGCTTTGGTGACCTTGGCGTAAGTGTTCGCGGAAGCGAAAAGGGCGCCGGCCAAAACGATTGCGGTAATGAGTTTTCTTGTTTTCATGTGTTTTACCTCCAAAATAGATTTTATACGATGAAGTAATTCAGTGGTTTGCGCTTGCGCGCGCTGCTTCTGTCAGAATCCGACTTTCTGATATCCCGCCGGGAAATCAAAGGCGCCTTTGGGGACGCCGGCTTTCAGATTTTCGATGATCATAAGGCTTTTCGCGCCCTGTTCGACGCCTTCAATGGCATAAACCTTCCCATCGTTGATATAGATTTTCGATTTTTTCCCCTGTATCTCGTATTCTTCATAAGGAAGCGTCTTTCCGTTGACCTCGCCCTTTCCCTCGCCGGTCTTTTTCAGATCGGAAAAGTCCGTTTGCAGACCCTGGGTCGCGTCCTGCCCGGCAGGCATTTTCATAATCATCTTCTGCGCGTCGGTGATCATATAGGAAGCGCCGTCTTTGCTGATGACCTTCATTTTCATGCCGCCCAGATCCATGGTGACGGCCACGTTTTTCCCCTCGACGGCGAGGGAGCCTTTCATGGTCATGTTGACGCCCGCGCCGCTTACCTGGGCCGTGAAATCGAAGCTGCCGGGTCCTTTCATAATGTTGGCGAAATCATCGACGACGCCCGCCAGGGCGGTCAGGGAAAAAGCCACGATCAATATCCATATTATAGCAAATTTTTTCCGCATTGGGAACCTCCTTAAATATATTGTGTATTCTCTCGATTTCGTTAAATTTGTTGACAAGTGCAGGCATTTGTGGTATTCTTGGATTATAAAGGAGTGTGATTATAAATGAGCAGAACTACGGTACAAATCCGGACAGACAGCGAAATCAAGCAAGCTTCCGATGATATTTTCAGGAGCCTCGGCATCACCATATCCGACGCCATCAATATTTTTCTTCGGCAGTCCATTTTGCACAGGGGATTTCCCTTTGAGGTAAAACTCCCGAGAACGGAAAACCACGCAATGACCAATCACGTCAATGTCGCCGCGGATACTGACGTAGACGCCGTGGCTGAGCGCTTGCTTGCCAAGCACATCGAGGCTTTTGAAGTGTTGGCCAAATGAAAACGTTGACCAAAGCGCAGCTCCTGCACTTGCATGAAAAACTTCTGGAAAAAACCGGCGGCTTACCGGGAATCAGAGACGAGTCCCTGTTGAATTCATCGCTTGCAGGCCCCTTTCAGACCTTTGACGGCGTTGAGTTTTATCCGACTGTCGTCGGGAAAATCGCGCGAACTTCATACAATCTTGTTTGCAATCATCCTTTTATTGACGGGAACAAACGGATCGGAATGCTGGTGATGTTGGTTCTCTTGGAATTGAATGAGATCACAGTTGAATTCAGCGACGAAGAAATCATCAAGATCGGATTGGATCTCGCCAAAGGGACTGTAACCGATCGGCAACTGGCCGAAATGATCAATTCTCATATCAAGTAAAGGAATGTCCTTCTTCCGCAGGTTGCTCCTGCTCCGCCATGGGGAGCTTCGTCCCGCAATCGACGCAAAACTTCGTCCCGATGACATTTTGTTTGCCGCAGGCGGGGCATACGGCCCCTTGAGCTACGGTTTCCGCCGGGAGTTCCGCGCCGCAGTTGGGGCAGAATTTTTGATTGGCCGCGGCGGGCTTGCCACAGGCCTTGCAGATTTTCATATTTTTGGCCGCTTCCGTGGCGAAGGTCTGGGCCGATCCCATAAAAGCCGCGAAGGCGCCGCCGAGGGCAGCCGCCGTCTGCTGGGCGTTGGCGCTGTTGACGGGCGCTCCTGTCCCGTCGGAGCTGGTGACCGTCGTATTGGTCGGGCCGAATTTTTCGTCCAGTTTCTCGTCGACCTTGGCGCCTACGGTCTGCTGAATCTTCTGACCGGCAATGTCCGCCGCCTTCCCCACCGCTTTACCCACGGTATTGGCCACCGTATTGGCGACAGTCCGGGTCGCCGCGTCTTTCACGGCGTTTCCGACGGCATTTCCCACGGTCTTTTTGACCGTATCCTTCAAAATCTTATCAAACAATCCCATAAAACAATGCCTCCTGATTTTAAATTTCAACAGTAAATTTTTACTCCCCCCGCTATTCTTTCAACTCATAATTCGCGATGGTCAGAGTGCTGAATTTGTGATCCCCTTTCCCGCTCACATAAAAATGAACTTCCACCCAGTACGCGCCGTTTGAGCCGATCCATTTGTAGATCGAGGGTCCGAACACCTCGCTGTTTCCTATTTTGATGGGTTTTTTCGTTCCGTCTTCCTCCTGGACGAACTCATTTTGCGTGTATCCCGCCGCCTTGACTTCTTGGGCATAGGTTTTCGCTTCATCGATGTTGTCCCATTTCATACTGATCAGGATCACGTCGGCCTTGCTTTCCTCCGTGGATTTCAAGCCCGCAGTCTCCTTGGGATACATCCTCATGGGTCCCACCTTGTCGGCGGGCGGCGCCGGGACCTGCTTCGTGAACTTGTTGTCCGGCCAGGCTTTTTTGGCGCCGCTGCCGTATACAGCAGCTGAAAGCAGAAGGATCGCGGTGAGAATAAACAGCAGAACTTTTTTCATTTTCGTAAACTCCTCCTTGTATAATTATGATCAGCCCCCTTCTTAGAAGGAGGACGTCGCCTCGAGGCGACAGGGGCTTGCTCAATTCAAATCATTAAATGTAATTAAAAGCGCCCCTTCGATATAATCCACCACGATCTCGACCAGGTACTTTGACCCGTCTTTCATGGCGTCGGCGGGCCAGAAGCTCACATCGGTATACTCAATGCCGCTTTCATGTCCGAAGGATATGGTATAATAGGGTTCTCCCGGATCAAGGATGATATCCGGGACTTTGTTTTCCTTGAGCTTTTTAAACCAGACGTCATAGTCTTCTTTGGAGACGCCCTCAACCAGGAGGTCGATATGCCGTCCGTCGTTTTCAATGCGACCGTAGACTTTTCCGCCGGGACTGGGGAAATCGACGCCGATGAGTTTTTTAATCTCCGACTTCGGCCATTTCATCTCGGAATAGAATTTTGCTTGGGGATCGGCGGCGGGATCAAGGACGTTGACGGCGACCAGCTCATTCAGGGGATTCCAGCCGACCTCGACGAAGGCAAGCTTTCCCTTGTACAGGTACGCCGCCGAGTAACGCCATCTGCCGTTGCCGTCTACTTGAGTCAGCTGCTCTTTGTTCCGCGCCGGGACAAAGCGTCCGCTCCCGTAGAGATGCAGTCCCCGGAAGCCCTTTTCCCAGAGCAGATCGACGAGTTTGTCAAAGGAAGCCTTATCCGATTTGGCCTCGGCGAAAAAGGTATTGGTATACCGTCCGAAATTCGTGTTATCGTTCCAGCTGATAGAGATTTCCCCGTTGTTCTTCTCCAAGGGCAGATCCGGCAGGCTCAGTTGTTCCCAGACCGCAGCCGGGGGCCATTGTCCGTTGACATAACCCTGAGGCTTGGGAATCAGGGGTTCCCCCTTCGGCGGAGCGGCGCACAGGGTCCAGCTCAGGAGTAAAAAGAAAGCGCTCAGGACGAAGATGATTTTTTTCATAATTGCGTGTTTCCTCCTCTTTAAAAAAATCGTGTCAATTCTGCTTGAAGATTATCACAGAAAACACGATTTGTATATTAGAGAGGCTCTATTTTTTTCACGATCTTCATTTTTACAGAGCATTTTTTTACTTTACGATATCAGAGAGTCTATTATATCAGGCAGTTGTTTACTCCATATTGCTCGTGAAATCCACCGTTCCAGGATAAATTGGAAAGCTTATAAAAATATCGGTACTTTTCCCAGCAAAAATGAGTCGAGTTCCGTCTCTCTGCTTCCGACGATGAGCGCGTATGCTTGCGGATACATTTTTTTAAAGGTCAAACTACCGCCGACATTCTTCACCCGGCCGCTTTTGACTTCAATCGCTGTGGTTTGTTCCCCTTTTCTGATCACAAAATCCACCTCGTGATTCCGTTCCCGCCACCAGTAAACATCAAAACCCTCCTCCTGTCCGCGAGCCAGAAGATATGCACCGACGGCGCTTTCCACAAGCCTGCCGCGTTCGGTGGGATTATCCAGCAGACGCCTTCTGCCGGCGCCGGCGGCAAATGTCATCAAGGCTGTATTATACACGAGAAGACGCGGGGCGCCTTTCCGGATCCGGATCCTGTCGCCGGAATAATTCGTGAGTCCGGTCAACATGCCGGCTTTTCCCAAAAGCTCAAGATAATGCGCCATTGTGACGGTGTTGCCCGCGTCCTGCAGCTGCCCGAGCATTTTGGTGAATGACAATTCCTGTGCGCTGTATCCCGCGCCGAGCATGAAAAGCGAGCGCAATAACGCCGGTTTTCTTACTTCTTCCAGCATCAGGATATCTTGGGAAATCGTCGGTTCCACAATAGATGCGCCCAAATAACGCGCCCAGCGGTCTTCATCTTTGATGAGGGACGCCGCCCCCGGATAGCCGCCGAAAAACAAAAAATCCTCGAGCGTAAATCCGAAGGCTTCCTTGCACTCCGCGAAATTCCAGTGCGGAGAGTACAGCACTTCAAATCGTCCCATCAGGGATTCCGACAGACCTTTCTGCAGCAGCAAAGCGGAGGAACCGCTAAGAAGCACTTTCAGAGGAATATGAAGCCTCGTGTCTTCATCCCAGAGCAGCTTGACATGTGACGACCATTGGCTGATTTTTTGGATTTCATCTATAATGAGGATCGCCTCTCCCGATCCGGCAAGGCTCCTTGCTTTTTCCCATTCATTTCTGAGCCATTCGGGGGAAACAAGGTTGGGGTCGTCGGCTGCGATGTAATGATATGTGGCGCCCAGTTGTTCCAACGCTTGGACAACGGCGGTCGTTTTTCCGGTTTGTCGCGGGCCGACAACGATCTGTAGAAACCGGCGGGGTTCTGACAATCTCTGGACAAGTTGCAAAACCAGTTTTCTTGCGAACATGAGGGGCCTCCTTACAAATTACTCGATATACTTTACTATTTACTCATTATACTGAGTAATTTGTAAAATGTCAAGAATTTTCTCTTTTTTTAACCTTTTGACTCAAAAAATTGTGGTTTGATGGATGGCTCAAACACATGCCGGATCAGCTATCCGGGAAGATTTCCGCGTACTTCCCGCTCTTCTTGATCAGGTCCAGATAGACGAGCAGCTCGTTTTTATTGGCGACCTTCAGCTTTTGGTACAGATGCGTCGAATGGACCCGCAGCGTCCCTTCGGAAATAAACATGGCCTTCTTGATGTCCTCGCTGTTGCGACCTTCGGCGTAATACTGGAACAGCACCATTTCCGTAGGCGTCAGAGTTCTTGCCGCCGCGATAAAATCGTCGAGGATGTTGCGGACGATTTCGGCCTCTCCCCGGAGTTCCTGCCCCGCCTTGTGGGAAGCGAGCAGGCGCGTAATCAGCAGATCCACTTCGGGAATATTCGTGCGGATCTCCTGGGGGAGAATTTCCCCGCCAAGCCGCGCGGTTTGTTCGGTAATGGGCCGGACGATCCGCTTGCTGATGACGACCGCAAGGAGGATTCCGATTGCCAAAAATACCGTAAATATCGCGGTCAGGATCAGTCTTTGCCGGTTGACCATCTCGTCAAAGGCCCGCTTGGGAATCGCGGTCATGACGGAAAATTTCTGCGCCTCAAAGGGAGAACCTTTAGCGTAAAGGTCCATCGTGTCGTGCAGACCCAGCAGCGTTTCGGCGTTCTGTCCGCCGTAAATTTCAAGACCGCCCAGCGTCCCTTGATAGGTATATACCGTCTCCCGGGGCTCGGCGCCGCTTCGGGTCAATGTCCCCGAGATCAGGGCGTTTTCCGTGGAGACGCCGCCGCTGTCATAGAGCGAAAACAGGTGGATCGTCCCCGGGAGCGCCTCCTGCGGCGGATCAAACAGCGAACGGAAATGCATTTCCCCGATTTCGAAACCGCAGACCCCGAGGATCCCCCCGTAGGAATCGGGTACGGGAATCGAGCAGATCAGGGCGTTTCGTTCGCCTACGTCGAGGGCGTCCTCGAAGGTCCAGAAATACTGTCTCGAAAGAACCAAATCGGGGTTTTCGCGGATTTCCGCGACCGGCCCCCGGTAAAATTCCCGTCCCGCCGTGTGGAACTCGAGATCCCAACGGGCTTGAAGCGTCATGCCCGATTTGATGGCCAAAAGGGGAATCCCCCGGAGAAAAAGCTTGTTTTCCGGAATATCTGCCATTTCAGGTTCTGCGCTGCGGAGGAACAAGCCGGCCCTAGAATCTGCGGCGTCGGGGAGATCGGGATTGACCGTCGTTTCGAGGGCCATAAAGATCCCGTTGGCCGAAGAGACGTCCAGTCTGGCCGAAAGGACCGGAAGTTCTTTTTCTTCCAGCATCAGGATGAGATCGGGATGTCCCGAAAGCTCGGGAAAGGAAATTTCCGCCCGGGCGAGGAATTCTTCGATATCGCCCGAGAGCTGTCGCGAGAGCCGGACCGTCTCCACGGCCATGTCGCCAAAGATTTTTTCGGCGTTCTGGACGTAGCGGGAATGGGCCGTCGTGACTTCCCGCAAAATTTCCCGGGACGCCGTGGAAAAGCTTCCGGTAAAGGCGAGGACCGCCAGGATCCCCGAAATCAGCGCGATGACTGAGACGGCAAAAAACCCCGCGATCCGCAGACGCAGGGAAATGTCAGCCTCGCGGGAGGCCCGGATCAATTCGCTCAGTTTTCCTTTCATAAGCTGCGCTCAACTCCCGCGCGAGAAATGGGACGCTTCGTCAAAATTCCCGCTTGAAGCGCTCAAGGGCTTCGGCGCTCTCAACGGGACCGCCTTTTTCTTTGGCTTCCAGCGCGGCCCGTTGCATGGCTTTGGAGAATTTCCCCTGCAACGCGTCAAAGCCTGAAAATATCGGCGGAAAATAGAAATGATAGGCGGATTGCATGGCAATCCCTGTCAGCGTGGATTTTCTGACGTTTTTGTTTTCGATGAGGGCCAGCGTATCGCTTTTGCCGAAATCCCGGATCGCTTCCTTCGTCACCGGCAGATAGCCCGCTTTGATGGCAAAGGCCGTGTTCTGTTTCGGGGCCGTGAACCATTTGAGGAAAACGGCCGCCGCTTTTTCCCGTTCGGGCGTCGATTTCGCGATCAGCATGCCGCCGCCGCGCTGTACGGCGATCTTTTCCCCGCCTTTAAAAACCGGATAGGGCAGGATCTCAAATTCCACATCCTCTTTGGTATTATTGAGGTAGGTTACGGTATCGGGGTAAAACATGGCCCCGGCGGAGGTACTCGTCACGCAGACGATTTCTCCGTATTTGGCGAGATAATTGCCGTAGTTGTCAAAAATGGCGACGGATCCCCGAACGGCAGGCGTATAGTAGCTGTCCCAGATTTTGCGGAAGGCCCCGCCGGAAAAATCGAGGGCCTCGTCCCGGACCAGATGCTCCCCCAACTGTTCCATACCGATCATGGCGTAGTTGAAGAGCTTGTCGGGATAGTAAAAATTTTTTCCGTCGCCGGGAATGTCGGGCGTCTTTGCGTCTGTCCAGGCGTAATATTTTTCGCCCGCCGCGAGAATCCCCTCAAAGGTCTCAAAGCAGGACCAGTCTACGCCGGTTTCCGCCGCAAAGCGCTCAAAGAAGGTCTTATTGACATAGAGGACCTCCGTCGATTTGGCGATGGGCAAAAGATAAAGGGTCTCCCCGCCCAGTTTTCCCTCTTCTAGGAATTCGGGCACGTAGCGCGAGAGCTCTTCCGGGGAGAATTGCGTCCCGAAGTCCATCAGGGCTCCGGTCCTGGCCAGGATGACGGCGATATCGGGATAGGCCACGGCCATATCCGGTAAACCCGGCGCACCGGGATCTTTATTGGCCGCCGCGATCAATTTTTCGTTGATGACCGAAGCGTTGGCGACGCCGGTCACTTTGACGATAATCCCCTGTTCCGCTCCCGTCGTGGCGTTGAATTCGGCCACAAGGTCGTCCATAGCGGCGCGCATCTGCTCCACGTAGGTGTGCCAGAGCGTGATTGTGATTTCTTTGTTTTTCTTCCGTCCGGGCAGACAGCCCGAAAGGAGGAGAAGGAGAGCGCACAGGCAGAAGGCGGAAAAAGCACTTCTGATCCAATAATTGGTGAAATGAGTACAATACTGTTTTTTGTTCAATTTTCCCCCTGCATGACGTAAAATACGAATTCTCTACCCTATTTTTATACCACAGCTTTGGGTTTTTGTAAACAAGGAATTCAGATTTTCCCGAAGAAAATGCAATTTTTCAAAAAAGTTGTTTACTTTTTCACAAGACAATGCTACAATAAATCAGGTTTCAGGAATCGGATTCAGGAATGAAAAGCACAGGTGAGCGCATTGAATTACAAAGAAGTGATGGACCTGGCCAACTCGCATATCATATTCGCGAAATTGATCGGGATCGTGATCACGGAGCTGGACGCGGAGCACTGCGTCGGGGTACTGGACGTAAGGGAAGAACTATTGAACCCCCACGGATTTCTCCATGGCGGGATTTACTATACGCTGGCCGACTCGGTGGCCGGAATTTTAACATTTACGGAAAGGCGAAACGTAACGGTGGAAGGAAAGATGAACTTTGTGAAGGGCGCCCCTGTGGGGACCCGGATCAAAGCCGTGGCGAAGAAAATCCACCAGGGCGGAAAGACCGCCGTCGTTGAGGTTTATATCTACGATGAGAGCGGCGACATCCTGACCGTCAGCATCTTTACGATGTTTTACATCGACGGCTGAGGGCGGGGAATCACAGAAATACGGGAGAACACAGGCAAATGGACTTCGAAAAAATCAAATACAGCGCCAACGAGGGCAACCCGGTCAGCAGGCTTTTGGGGATGCGGATCGTGGAGCTCGACGAGGAACATTCCCTCGGGGTGCTGACGGCGACCGAAAAGCTGCTCAATCCCTACGGCTGTCTGCACGGAGGCGCGCTCTATACGCTGGCCGATACAACGGCGGGCGTGCTGTCAAGGGCCTCGGGCAGGAAAAACGTAACCCTTGAGGGGCAGCTGAACTTTGTCAAGGCGGTGCCGGGCGGGACAAAAATCAAGGCCCTGGCGAAAAAAATTCACAAAGGAAACAAGACGAGCGTCTATACGGTTCGGATCAGTAACGAAAATGACGAAATCGTCGCGGCGGGCATCTATACCATGTTTTATGTGGAGTAAGCTTGTAAAATAGCGGTAAATTGGACGTTTGTAAACCCAAAAGGCCGGAGGTTTCCGAAAGAAACGGGACGGCGGGACAAAAAAATTTAAAAAATTTTCAATTTTTGCTGTAAATTTTCCCTTTCATGTATTATAATATTGCTAAGATAGTTTTTTGGTTCCCCTGGAATCAAAAAGCACTAAAAAAATAAATTTATAAGGAGATGGATCGATGAAAAAATTATTGTTAGTAGGTTGCATTTTACTGGCGGGCGTAGCGGCTTACGGAAGCGACATTGAAGCGAGCTATGCGGATCTTGAAGACAGACTGGCTGCGTTGCAGGCTGAGGAAAAAGCGTTGTATGAAGCGAGAAAATCCGAAGCTCTGGCCGCTCAGGACGAACTGAACAAAGCGAAGAAGATGTACGCCGAAGTCAGCGCGAAAGAAAAAGCCCTGGCCGGCGCCAAGAAAGGAAATTCCCAGTACGGCGAAATCCTGACCGGCTACAAGGAAATCAAGAAAGAACTTGAAGCCACGATCAAAGAAAAAGAAAAAGTTATTGCTGATTTCAACGCCCTGAGCAAATAAGGACCGAGAGAAAACGCAATGAGCGGAGCAGCATTTGGCAGGTAGAGTTGTAAGCGTTGTAGGAGGATTGCCACGATGATCAAGCTAAATGACCCTGAGCTCGCCCAAACCGGTAAAAACCCCGATTTGGTGGCACAGCTTCTTGTGCGGAAAGCCATAGAAGAGGAAATGGTCCTGAAGCCTTTTTCCGAGGAAGAGCGAAAGCAGCTGGAGAACATCAAAAAGAACGTGGAGATCGAATATTTCCTGAACCTTCGGGCGGAGGGAAAAATTACGGTCAACGATCTTGAGATTCTCGAGCTGTACCGTAACAATCTCGCGGTTCTCAAGGACAAAAAGGTCGAGGAGATCTTTCCCCAGCTGAAACAGGCGGTCTTTAACCAGAAGCTGGGCGCTGAAAAAGCGGCCATAGTCAATGAACTTGTCGAAAAATATGGTCTGAACGCACTTTTGAAGGAATATGTCCCCGAACTGGACATCAATACGGAAACCGACAGCAAGATTCAGCGTGTTCCCGTTCCGGAAGAACCCGAGATCACGGCAGGACAGGCGGAAGAAAGCGTGCAGGACGTTTCAGCGGAAAAGCGGGCGGAAGTCATAGACGTTCCCCGGCCATCCCTGTCGGCAACTCCTGCGGAGACCGTTCCCGATGGAACAGTCCCGACTGAAGCTCAAAATGAACCCGGGCCTGCGGCAACGCAGCCTGCGGAGCCTGTTATGGCGCCTGTGGCGGCACAAGCCGAGGTAACGCAGGAAGAACCCGTCGAACCGACAAAGGATATCGCGGCCATCATCGCGGCCATCACGGCGCAGGCGAAGGCGGCGGTCACTCCCGAACCCGAGGCGGCGGCCCCTGTTGACACCCCGGCGGAGTCCGCGTCACCCATATTTGATGACAAAGCGCTCTTTGAACGAACCTTTTCGACTCCCGTGGAGAGCACCGTACCGGGGAAACCCGTTGTGGAACCCCTGCCCGAGATAGCGGAGGCCCCTGTGGAGGCAGTTGTTGCCGAAGCGGAACCCGAAGCGCTCCCGGCGGAGGAAATGCTTCCGCCCATGGAAGACGAGAAATTTGGCGGCGGGGAGGCTGTTTCCCGGGAAGAACTGGCCGAGATCCTGAAGGATCCGCCCGGTGAACCGGCGCCTGAGGCCCCGTCCGGACAGGCAAAGGAAACGTTTGACGTACCCAAGGTGGTTTTCGACGACAGCATTTTGAAGGCCCCCACCGTGGAGTTTACTCCCGTGGCGCCTGACGTTGAAGAACAGAAGATCGCGCTCAGCGAAGCCCCCGACGAGGAGGGCGAATCGCCGAACATGCCCTTCAGCTTTGGAAATTTCAACTTTAAGTTTGATTGAGAGTATTTTTCATAAAAAAAGAAACGCCCGTCGGGGCGTCTCTTTTTGTTTTACTTTTTTTTCGTAAGGTGCTACAATATGGAGAGAACTTTTTCGGGAGGAGCACGATGATATTGGGCCTGACCGGAGGAATCGCCTCCGGAAAATCCACGGTGAGCGGGATCTTCAGGGAAGCGGGGCTGGCGGTTTATGACGCCGACGCCATCGCGAGGGAGGTCTCGGAAACGCCGGCGGTCATCGAAGAATTGACGGCGACCTTTGGCGCGGGGATCCTTTCCCCGGCGGGGGATCTCGACCGGGCGGCCCTGAAAACGCTCGTTTTTTCGGATAAGGCCCGGCTCGCCCGGCTCAACGCCGTCATCCACCCCCGGGTCATCGCCCGATTTGAGGCAATCAAGGCGGCAGCGTCCCCGGAGGATTGGACGGTATTTGATATCCCGCTTCTTTTTGAGGCGGGGCTGGAACGGCTCTGCGACAAGGTCCTTGTCGTCTGGAGCGGAAAAGAAACCCAAATGGCGCGCCTTATGGCAAGGGACGGCATAGACGCCGGGCTGGCTGAGGCCATTATCGACGCCCAGGCGCCGCTTTCGGAAAAACTGGCCCGGGCCGATCTGGCCGTCAACAACGACGGGACGCCGGAAGCGCTCCGGACGAAGATCCTTGATCTTTTGAGGGCGCTCAAAGGAGGAAACCCATGAAAATCGTCGCGCCGGCGGGAAATCCCGAGCGCTTTATCGCGGCTCTCAAAGGGGGCGCCGATGAGATCTATATGGGTCTCGCGGGCTTCGGCGCGAGACGGAGCGCCGACAACTTTACGATCGCGCAGTTTTTGGAAGCCCTTGATTATGCTCATATTCGCGGCGTTTCTGTCAACCTGACGCTCAACACGCTGATGACGGAAAACGAGATGGATTTTCTTTACCCGAATCTGAAGGCCCTCTACGAAAGGGGGCTTGACGCCGTCATCATTCAGGATACGGGCCTTTTCCGCTTTCTCAGAGAAAATTTTCCGGATCTCCCGATTCACGCCAGCACCCAAATGGCTGTGGGAAACCATACGGAAATCAATTTTCTGCGCAAAATGGGGATAGCGCGCTTTATTCTCCCCAGAGAGCTGTCTTTTGAGGAAATTCGCGGGATCAGGGAACGGACGATGGCGGAGCTTGAAGTCTTCGTTTCGGGGGCGCTCTGCATCTGCCACTCGGGGAAATGCTATCTCTCGTCTTTTGTGGGCGGCCGCTCAGGCAATCGCGGCCTTTGCGCCCAGCCCTGCCGGAAGCGCTACCGGGCGGAACAGGCGGGCGAAGGCTTTCTCTTGAGCCCCAAAGATCAGCTGTTGGGCCCCGCCGAAATCGAAAAATTGGCGGCTGCGGGCGTCGAAAGCATCAAAATCGAGGGCCGGATGAAGGATCCCCACTATGTCTACGAGACGGTCCGCTATTATCGGGAGGTGCTCCATGGCGGCGCGCCGACGTCGCGAACGGCGGCCCTTTTCAATCGGGGCTACGATACGCCGTATTTTTACGGCGTGTCAAAAACGCTGATCAACACAAAGTATTCGGCCAACATGGGCGTCGAGATCGGCGCCGTGGCGGGCGGAAAGATCGAGCTCAAAAAGCCCGTTTCCATGGGAGACGGCGTCATCTGGCTCGACGGAAAGCACAGGATTCTGGGCGGACATTTCATCAACAGCAAAAATCTGCGCAAGCAAATGCCCGAAGGGGCAAGCTATCTGCGGCGCACCTATGACAAGACGCTCAATGACGCCATCGCGGCGGAACTGGCGGGGGAAAGAAAGGCCCCCCTTTCGATTACGGGCCGCGTAAAGGCGGGCGAAAATCCCTCGTTTACGTTTGCGGCCCCGGGCAAAGGAGGCGTAAGCGTCAGCTGCGCGGCGACGGTTCCGGATATTCCGGGCGCGGCGCGGAGCAATCCCCTCGGGGCGGAGGACCTCCGGGCAAAATTCGCGGAGCTGGGCGCGACGGAATTTGCTCTCGCGGAATTTTTCTGCGACGTGGATCCCGGTCTCTTTCTGCCGCTCTCGCTGATCAAAGATATCAAACGGCGGGGCGTCGCGGAAATCCGGGAAAAACTCCTTCAAAGTTACCGGCGGGAAACCGTGAATCCGGAAAAAAAGCCCGCGGAACCCAAGGGCCCCCGCAAAACAAACGAAAATCCGGTGATCTCCGTCATTGTCCGGACCAACGCTCAGTTGAAGGCGGCCGTAGAAAATCATATCCAAAAAATTTACCGCGTGAAGAAATCCCCTTTGGGGATGGTTTCCGAAAATAACGCGGCTCAAATTGATGAAAATTGCAAAATGATCTGGAATTTGTATGAACTGATCCGACATCCCGGAAAGGATTTGACGCTCCACTGGATGTGGAATATCACGAACAGGCTCGCCGTGGAGACCTGGCATGAGGCCTTCCCCAAGGTCGGAACCGTGATGATTTCTCCCGAACTCTCTTACGATAAGATCCGGGAAATCGGATCGGGCAGCCTCAAAAAGGCCCTTCTGATTTACGGCAGGTTGCGGGCCATGACGATTACGGCCGATCTTTTCCGGGGACGGGATACGGAGATGAAAAATGAACAAGGGGACGCCTTCAGGCTCGGGCGAAACGAGTACCGGAATACGGAAATCCATTTCGCGAAGCCCCTTGACGTCATCGGCGACGACAGGATCAAGACCCTTGGGGTTGACGAATTCGTGCTGGAATTTACCGACGAGAGCTATGAGGAAACCGGGGCGGTATTGTCCCGCCTGGATCATCCGGGCGGAGAGATCACGCCGTATAACTATCTGCGGGGGGTGTATTGACCATGGACGACAACAATAAGCATTTGAGACTCATGAAGCTTCTGGGAACCTGCTTCGGCCTCGGGGATTTTCCCTACGCGCCGGGGACCGTGGGGACCCTGGGCGGCATCCCGATTTTTCTTCTGCTCAACTGGCTCAGGCGTTTTTTTCCCAATATGCTCGTCTACTATTCCTTTTATTTCGTCTTTCTGATGACCTTTTTTATGGTGGCCGTCTACGTCAGCGGCTATTGCGAAGAAATCATCTACAAGACCGAAGACCCGGGCTGCGTCGTGATCGACGAAGTGTTGGGCTACCTGACGACGCTCTTTTTCATTACGCCCGTGGGGGGGCGGGAACTTCTCATGGCCCTGGCAGCGGCCTTCGTAATCTTCCGTATCCTCGACATCACCAAACCGGGACCCGTCAACAAATCCCAGGCTTTTCCCAACGGGATCGGCATCGTACTGGACGATTTTCTCGCGGGGATCATCGGCAATTTTATCCTGGTCTGTGCCTGGACGCTGCTCAAATTGATCTGAGGAAACAAAGTTTACGAAAATTCACATAAAATTTCAAGAGGATGGAAAAAACACATGAAAGCGGGGATTATTCTTGTCGGAACGGAACTTTTGAACGGGGGAACCGTCGACACAAACAGCATTTACATCGGAGAGGAGCTCAACAAATACGGCATTGAAATGGAATTCAAGATGGCTGTACGGGACGTTCGGGAAGAGATCGTCAAGGCCATCGGCTGGGCGAAGCAAAACGTGGATCTTGTGATCATGTCCGGGGGGCTGGGACCCACGATCGACGACATCACCAAGGAGTGCATCGCGGCATATCTGGGGCTGCCCCTGATCGTAGACCCGGAGGACGTGAGGATACTGGAGCGGAAATTTGACGCGATCCACATCCCGATGATTCCTTCCAACATCAAGCAGATTGAAAAACCCCAAGGGGCGATTTCCTTTCCCAACGGCGAAGGCATGGCGCCCGGCGTCTACATCGACGGAATCGCGGCCTTTCCGGGGATTCCCCGGGAGCTCTATGACCTGCTTCCGAAATTCCTCGCCTGGTACAGCCGGGAAAAGAAGCTTGCGGCCGATGACATCTACATCCGGGACATTCTCACTTACGGCCTCGGGGAATCCATCCTCGACGACAAGGTCAAGGGGCTTTTCACGGAACCGGGGATTTATTACGAATTTCTCGTCAAAGCCCACGGAACCATTGTCCGCCTGCAAAGTTACCGGCATGACAAAAAAAATGTGGAAAAAATCGTCAAAAACATATACAATGAAATAGGAGAATATATTTTCGGCGAAGGGAACGACACGCTGGAAAGCGTCCTGGTCCGTGAGCTGAAAGCCCGGGGGATGACCTTTTCGACGGGAGAATCCTGCACGGGCGGACTGATCGCGGGGACCGTCGTCAATGTCCCGGGGGCTTCCGACGTCTTCCGGGAAGGCTTTGTGACCTACAGCAACGAAGCCAAGATCAAATACCTCGGCGTATCGTCCGAAACTCTCGCCCGCCACGGGGCGGTCAGCGCGGAAACGGCATGGGAAATGGTCAAAGGACTTGCGACAACGGCCGGAATCGCCTCCACGGGGATTGCGGGACCGGCGTCGGACGATACGGAAAAACCCGTGGGCCTTGTCTACATAGCGGTCCGCGTCGGGGAAAGCATTTCGGTCAAAGAATACAAACTCGGGGGAGGACGCAACAGGATCCGGCACAGAGCCGCCTTGCACGGGCTCTTTGACCTGATCCGGCTGCTGCGGCGGGAAAGCGCCGTTTGAGGGGAAAAGCCGGTCGCTTCATCTGAGGTCTGACGGGAATATCCGGAGGAGGAGCTATGAAAATCGAGATTAAAGTCCTGAATGCCATGCGGTTCACAAAATTGTTCATCGCGGCGAGCCGCTGGGTTTCCAAATACGCCGACGTTTTGAACGACATCAATGTGTTCCCCGCGCCCGACGGCGATACGGGGACGAATATTTCCATGACGCTGCAGGCCGTGGAAAACGAGCTGGTCAAGCTTGACCATGAGCCCGATATGAGGGAATTTGTGGACGTGGTGTCCGAAGCCGCGCTGATGGGTGCGAAAGGGACGTCGGGAATCATTTTTGCCAATCTTTTGGCGGGATTTCTCTCGACCATCGCCGACAAGGAAGACGTGACGATAAGGGATGTGGCGGCGGCCTTTGTGGAGGCCCGAGAGCGGGTCTACGCGGCGGTTGCGGCCCCCGTTGAGGGGACAATTCTGACCGTCCTTTCCGAGGTGGCTAATTCAGCCGTCGCCTACGAGGGCGATCCCGAAGATTTTATCCTCTTCCTCGTTTACCTCAAAAATGTGGCCTGGGAAGCCTTGCAGAAGACCCCCGAACAGTTTCCGCTGCTCAGGGAAAACGGCGTCGTGGATGCCGGAGGAATGGGCTTTTTCTACCTTCTCGAAAGTTTCGAAAAATCCGTTTCCGACCCCGAGATGCTCAAAGACCTGGAGCGTATCATCAAGTCCCAGGCCATTCGCAGCGAGCGTCTGAAGCAAATCGCTTCCGGGAAGCAGACGTCAAAATACAAGTACAATCTGGAATTTTTGCTGGAAAGCGACGAATTTGACGTCGGGGCCTACAAAAAGAAAATCGCCCGTTACGGCGATATTCTGTACTGCGTGCAGATCGGGCGGAAAACGAAGACCCAGATCCACACCGACGCCCCCTGGGAGCTCCTCAAGATCGGGGACAAGAGCGGGCGGATCTACAACATCAACCTCGAAAACCTCCAGCCCGAAGGGGAAGCGCCGACGGCTTCCGCGGTTTTTCAGCCCGACGGGGAAAGCGGGGAGAGTCAGGCCGAGGAGGCCGACGCGACCCGGCTGATCGATACGGCCGTCGTGACGGATTCGGGCTCGGATTTGACCGAAGACGTCGTAAAAGACCTGCGGGTCAGCATTATTCCGCTCAAATTAAAAGTTCGAGACAATTATTACAGCGACGGGACCGAGTTTACGAAAAAGGAAATCTGGACGCTCTACCGCAAGGAATTGATTTTCCCCAAGGTGACGCCGCCCTCGCCGACGGAGTTCAAGAACCTCTACGACGAGCTCTTTCAGAAAGGATACAAAAAGATCATTTCGATCCATATCGCCAACAGCCTGAGCGGTACCCAGCAGGCGGCCAAAGTCGCAAGGGGGATGTTTGAAAACAAGGGGGACATCGCGATTATCGATTCCCGCTCCCTTTCGTTACCCCTCGGCCATCTTGTCTTAAAAGCGGCCAAAATGATTGAAAACGGTGCAAATTTCGATGACGTCGTGAAGAAAATTAATGACAATATCGGAAAAATGGATGTTTATTTGTTCTCCGAGGATCTGTCCTATTTGCAGAAAAACAAGCGGGTCTCGGCTTTCGCGGGCTCCTGGGGACGGCTGGCCCAGTATCGGATCCGGCTGAAACTCAAGGACGAGACCATCAATTACGACGGCGCCCATTTCGGCTATCGCTCGATTTTCAAATATGTCCGGAACCTGCTGCGGGATCAGTACGCCAAAAATCGGTATATCGTCTATTCGCTCTGGGGCGGCGGCGCCGACGAGCTCCTCAAGACCAACGAAATCAAAGAAATCGTACTTTCCCTGAGCGGGAACCTCACCTACGCGGGCAATTTCCAGATCGGGAGTTCCATCGCCAACGCGTCGGGGCCGGTCTTCGGCTTCGGGATCATTCAGACGTCGCTTTGAGGTTTTCGTATACGGCGACTTTTCTCCGGAGCAGGGCCGAGAGGACAAAGGGTATGGCCACAACGATTAACGATCCGTACCCCAGATAGGAGTAACCGATTTTTACAAGCCCCAGCAGACCGAACTGCGCGATGGCAAAAGCCAGGATCGTAAAGCCGAGAGAGGCCCACACATAGCGAATCCGTCTTTTTTTAAGGGCGGTTTCCACGCTTTCCCGGCGCTCGAAGGCGTTCACAACTCGGGCGACGATTCCCGCGATCATATTGACGCCGGTGGAAACGGCGCCCAGCAAGATCAGAAGGGAAATGATCGGCTTGAAGACCGTGGCGCCGACGCCCTTTGAAACAAGGGTCATCATGGGTACGGAGACCTGTCTGCCCGTCTGGGCGTTGATCAGTGACGGAGAGAAGGCTACAGCCAGCATCCCCAGGATGGATACCATGATGATGACCGCGTTCACCGTAAACATGTAGATCATGCTTTTCTTCACTTCCGACTCGTCTTTCAGCGATTCCACGTGCTGATACATCAGGCCGATGGACGCCAGCTGGAACGCGAAATAAATTACAGCGCTCTTCAGAGCGGGCCAGAGCGTAGAGGGTTCTGTGGAGCCCAAAGGAACCGCGCCTGCCGATAATTCTCCGAGGGCCCGCACAATCTCTTTCCACTGTACGATAATGTTCGGAATCACCACGACAAGCACGCCCGCGATAATGAAAACGGAAAGGGTCGCCGCGGCTTTTCTGACGATATGCGTGCCGTAGAGCGCGATGAGGAAAATGAATACGCCGATGATGACGGTATTCAACCAGTAAGGCGTTCCGAAGAGGGAACCCATGACTTCTCCGCCGGTGGCGAAGGCCACTGCGGGCGCGAGGCAAATCAGCATAATGTAGACGATTTCATAGAGATTGGAAAAGAGGACGTTGGTTTTTCCATAGAATACGTCGCAGAAGCTGCGGTAATCATAGGTTTTCTGCCGGAAAGCGTTCAGCATGCCGTACCAGAAAAAGATACTCAGCAACGCCTGCGCCAAAACGGGCATGATCAAGGTCCAAATTCCGTAATTTATAAAATACTGGTACAACTGTACTCCGGAAGCGAAACCGCCTCCAAACTGCGTGGTAAAACCGACAAAGGCGACTCCGACCGCCAAAGGCATCTTGTTTTTATCAATCATCTTATTCATCTCCTCATGAAATTCGGTATCGTTTTATTTTTGTATTTCATTTCAAATGGGTCAATCTACTATTCCTATCGTTCAGTTTTCGGGAAAATGGATCACTTTCCCGGGATTCAGCAGGTTCTTTTCGTCAAAGATTTTTTTCACGCCCTGAAACAATTTATAGAGGGAACGACCTACGAAATCTTCGAGGTAGTCTATTCTTCCGATTCCTATTCCATGCTCTCCGGATAATTGCCCGCCCAATTCCTTGGACTTGGCGTAAAGTTCTTTGAGGCAGTTTTTCGTATTGTAATGCCATTCCTCATCCGTTTGGTTTTTCCGCAGCATTTCCGTATGGATATTGCCGTCTCCCGCGTGACCTACCGTAACAATGCGGATATTGTAGCGCCGCCCGATTTCCTTGGCCGCCCGGATATAGTTGGCAATTTCAGCCCGCGGCACGACCACGTCGCATTCTTCCTGGGAATCGCTTTCGGCTTTCAAGCCTTCCAGCACCGCCGCCCGTACGGACCAGACCGATTGAATCCGCTCCGGCGTATCGGCGATTTTCACATCCAGCGCGCCGTTTTGCAGGCAGGTATCCGCGCACTGGTTGCAGGCGTTTTCCAATTCTTCCCTGCTCGCCGCGTCATACATGAGAATGAGGTAAGCGTTTCCGCTGTTGTCGGGAAAGGGTTTGTTGAGGTGGGTCCCGATCATATCCAGCACTTCCTGCTCAATGAATTCCACGGCCGTCGGCATGAAATTCAGCTGCAAGATCTTCGGTACGGACTCGATACAGGTAATCAAGTCCGCGTAAGGAACCACGAGGGTTCGTGTGAAGGCGGGCAAGGGCAGCAGGCGCAACGTGACTTTCGTACAGATGCACAACGTTCCTTCGGAGCCGATGATCAGATCTTTCAGATCATATCCCGTCGTATTTTTTACGACATTGGAAGAAAACTGGACGATTTCGCCGTCAGGCAACACGCCTTCAATGCTTCGTACATAATCCCGGGTAACGCCGTAACGCACGGCGCGCATTCCGCCTGCGTTGGTAATCACCGTACCGCCGATGGAGGCTGTCCGCTCCCCGGGATCGGGCGGATAAAACAATCCGACTGCCGAGGCTTCCTTGGAAATGTCGCAGAGCAGCGCCCCCGCTTCGGCTGAGATCGTCATATTGGCCCGGTCAACCGGATCAATCCGGTTCATCCGGAGCATGGAAATCATGATGCCGCCGCTGCTGCAGATGGCCCCGCCGGCGAGACCGGTGCCGCCGCCTCTCACCACGACCGGGATGTTTTCTTTCCAGGCGTATTTCATGATGGCGGATACTTCTTCTTTGGTCAGAACTTCCACGAGGGCTTCCGGCTGAAAACTGCCGTATTCCGGCATTTCATCATGCCAGTAATCCTTCTTTATGGTCTCTCCGACGTAAACCCGTCCGGGATCCGTGATTTTTCTGAGATGCTCGACTCCCGCGGGCGTCAACTTTTTATACCGGTTTTCCATCAGATGACCGCCTCCTGTTTTTCTTCCATGATCTGCAGCATTGCGGGAATTACTTTATACAAATCGTCGACGATATAATAATGGGCGATATTGAAGATCAGCGCGTCGGGATCGGAATTGATGGCGACGATGCACTCGGCGTCCCGCATGCAGGATGTGAACTGGATGGCGCCCGAGACGCCGCAGGTAATGATCAAGCGCGGTTTCACCGTTCTCCCCGACAGACCGATCTGGCAGTCGGCGGAGCCTATGCCCTCTTCGACCATGGGGCGCGTATAGGCAATCCTTCCGCCCAATTTTTCCGCCAATTCCCGGACCAGGCGCAAACCTTTCTCATCTTTTACTCCCCGTCCCGCAACCACAAGAATTTCCTCTTCCTCGATGGATTTGGCGGGCGGGATCGGCGCCGTATGGAGGATTTCTATCCGGGACCGAAGCGCTTCCGCGGGAAGCTCACAGCGGATGAGGCGCCCACGGACGGAGCCTTCCATTTTCGCGCGATCCATCACCTTGTACCGGATCGTCGCAAACTGGGGACGACATTGGGAAATCAGGATTTTTGCCATGATGTTTCCCCCAAACGCCGGGCGGATCTGGACAAGTTCTCCGTTTTCCTTGATATCCAGCGCCGTACAATCGGCGGTTAATCCGGTACGGAATCTCGTGGCCAGACGCGGCGCCAGCGAACGTCCCAGGGAGGTCGCTCCGATCAAAACGACAGAGGGTCTCGTTTTCGCGATGCAATCGCAGATCGCGTTGGCATAGATATCCGCGCGAAAATCCCCGAGGGCTTCCTCTTCGTAGATATAGACGTTCTTTACGCCGTAAGCGAGTAGTTTTTCCGCCTTTCTCGCGGTCCCGGGTCCTCCCGCCGCCACGACGTGCACCCGGTAGGAGGCTTTGGCGCCCAGCTTTTTCGCTTCGCCGATGAGTTCCAGCGTGACCGGGTGAAGGCACTCTTTTCCACATTGGGCAACGATCAGAATATCCTGCCATCCGGTCGTTTTTTTAATTTCCATTTTTTTCTCCCCCTTCTCTGATATACTTTTCCTGCGTGAGTATCTGTAACAACGTCGCGGCTTTTTCCTCGGCGCTTGCCCCTCCAATGCGGATTTTTGTCGCCCGGCCCGTCGGCGGAAACATCTTGATCACTTTTGTTGGCGATCCTTTGGCGCCGTAATGGCTAGGGTCCTTGTCGGGCAGTTCTTTGCAGGAAATCTTCCGGACATTCTTTTCCCCGGCTTCTTTCACTTTTTTATAGGAAGGCAGACGGGGGACGTTGATATCCTTCTCTACGGTAATGAGGCAGGGATATTCCATCCTGGCGATCTGGGAGACTCCGCCGACGTCCTGCCGCGTCTCGATGCCCTTTTCATCGACTTTTTGGATTTCTTTGATCCAAGCCACATGGGGCAAACCCATTTGCTCGGCTATGGCCGGTCCGATTTGAGCCGTGTCCCCGTCTGTGGTTTGTTTGCCGCAAATGATAAGCGAGACGTCGCCCAAAAGGGTGATGCCTTGAGCCAGAGTATGGCTTGTGGCAAGTACGTCAGAACCTGAGAATTTGGGATCCGTCATGATGACGGCCTCGTCCGCCCCCATCAGGAAAGCGTCCCGCATGGCTTCTTCCGCCTGAGGCGGTCCCATGGTCAATACGGTGACGGTCGCCCCCAGCGTTTCCTTTATTTTCAAAGCGGCTTCCAGAGCGAACAAATCATAGGGGTTCGTCTTGTTATCCCCGCCGCCGCGGATCAGGGTCCCCTTCTTTTCGTCAATTTTGATCTGACTGCCGGCGGGCACCTGTTTGATACAAACTACGATTTTCATGCTTCCTCCCGTGTCTTTGTAAAATGTTGCGATTATCTTATCATGTTTCGAAAATTCTGGGAAGATAACAATTTTCTGCAGTCTTTGTTCCCTTTGGCGCTCTATGACCGACCGTTTGGCGGGAATCTCAACAGTTTTACGCGATAATTTTTGTTCGCACCCCGCTGAGGAATTCGTCTGGAGTTTTGTTAGAAAAGCCGTCAACTGCTTGCGTGCGCCAAGCAATAAGAACGGTTTTTTCAAATAAAAACCTCGTATCCCTTGGC
Organism: Fusobacteriaceae bacterium; assembly: GCA_031272775.1. Taxonomy (NCBI): domain Bacteria; kingdom Fusobacteriati; phylum Fusobacteriota; class Fusobacteriia; order Fusobacteriales; family Fusobacteriaceae; species Fusobacteriaceae bacterium. The sequence continues at coordinate 37,101 of JAISTB010000039.1, forward strand.
GATGATGACATAACCAAAAGATACGAGGAAAATTATTCCAGCGATCCGGCAGGCTTTTTTCCCCCTTAAAACCGCTCGATATGCGTGATCCGGATATCGTCCAACTCGTTTTTGCGAGTGGCTTTGTCGTAGAAGAAAATCCCCAAAAACGAGGCGAGGAGAAACGCGAAGCTCACGGCGACGGATTTTCCCTCGGAATAGCCGAGGAGCTGGCTCCCCACATAATAGCCCAGAAAGAGGAACAGTACCGGCAGCGCGTAGAGGATCAAACTGGCCTTGATGACCCGCTCTCCGGAAATTTCCATGGTGATCGTATCCCCTACGGCCACGTCCTCGTCGGTAAAAAGCGTATATACCCGCGTGAATTTCCGTTCCGGCGAACAGGATTCGCAGTGGTCGCACGCGGTCTCCTTGTAGAGTTTGATTTTGACTTTTCTGCCGTCATGTTCGGTGACGACGCCCTTGCTTTCCATAGTCTCACTCCTCCCGCCTTTGGGGCGGTATTTTTTATTATATCCAAGCATATTTTACCACGGAACTCAGAAAAAAGAAAACCCTTTTGCGTGAAATTCAAAAAAACTTTAAATTTCCCTTTTAAAAGGTACGCGACCTATGGTATAATTTGAAAAACCGGCGCGGTTGAACGAGCGGAGACCCGATGAATAAACTCATGGCGTTTTTCAAGTCCAGATACCTGTACATCACCCTTTTTTTCGGGATTCTGATTGACGTCGGCCTGCAGGGGCCGCTGGAGAAAAAGGGCTTTTTTCTGGTTTTGTACCAATACCTCGGGCAGTTCGTCTATGTGATCGCCTTTTTGCTGTTTATCCATATCCTGCTGAGTTTTTTGCGCCGGAAGACGGAGAAGCCCCTTTTCCCCCTGAGCATCGAATTTACCGTAATCGGGCTGCTGTGCTGCTACTACCTCTATGGTATGTTGCGCCTGCGGATCCCCTTTGAGGCCGCCAGGGCCGACGAGACCCTGCTCAGGGACGCCATGGACTTCGTGCTCTTCCGGAATCAGGGGAATCTCGTCCTCAAAGATATGGGCCTCATTCCGGCTTATCTCTTTTATCTGCTGCTGTCGAAGCTGAATTTCCTCGTGATCTACGGAGGGCTTCTGGGCCTGGCGCTGCTCTCCTGGACCGTCGTGCTCTTCTGGCCCATCGGCAGAGAAATTTTGGGGATTTACCGCGATTACGTCGAAAAAGAGGCTCTGGAAGCGAAAAAAAGAGCCTTGCTGCGGGAACAGATCGAACGGGAGCGGGCCAAAGAGGCCAAGCGCCTCAAGGAACTCCGGGAAATCAAAGGACTCAGCGAGCATATCCGGATAAAAGCGCCGGCGCCGGATAAACCGGCTTCCGAAAATGAAAAAATTCCGCCGCCGAAAAAAACGGCGGTCAGACCGTCTAATCCTTTGGGGAACCTTGAGGGGCTCTCCGATCCCTTTACGCTTTTCGCGGGGGAAAAACCGAAGAAAAAGAGGAAAAAATGATTTTGGCTTCAAAATCGCCCAGAAGAAAGGAAATTCTCGAGCGTCTGGGCTTTCATCTGAGGATCATTGTCCCCGAAACCGAAGAAAACAGCGAAAGGAGCGATATCTCCGGCGCCATCCTCGATATCGCGGCGCAAAAGACGCTGACGGCGGCGAAAATTCACCGGGACAGCTATGTGGTGGGGGCCGATACCGTCGTGATCCTGGACGGCGAAGTCATCGGAAAACCCCGCGACGCAAAAGACGCCGCCAGGACGCTGGCGAAGCTTTCGGGACGTGAGCACAAGGTCTTGACGGGCTTTTCGTTCCGGCACTGGGAGAAAAACCTCCATATCAGCGATTTCGCGGTCACAAGCGTTCGCTTCCGGGAACTGGGCAAAGCCCTGATCCGCTGGTATGTGGAAAGCGGGGAACCGCTGGATAAAGCCGGATCCTACGGGATCCAGGGCAGAGGAGCGGTCCTCGTGGAGGAAATCCGCGGCGACTACCTCAACGTGGTGGGCTTCCCGCTGGCGCTCTTTGCGCAAAGACTGGCCGAAGCGGGGATCACGCCTGATCAATATCCGCTTTTGTAGCGGAATATGCCGGAAAAATGACATTTGACGATACTGTTTCCATAAGACGCGCAAGTCGATTGGGACATCAAACTTATAGAGGTGAAGAATGAAAAAATTTGTCGGGAGACTGTTCGGGGTATTGTCCGAAGATATGGGGATTGATCTGGGAACCTCGAATACGCTGATTTGCGTAAAAAACAAAGGGATCATCCTGACGGAGCCCTCGGTCGTGACCATCAATTCCAAGACAAAAGATATTGTGGAGATCGGGGAAAAGGCCAAGCAGCAGATGGGTCGGCTCCCGATCGGTTTTGAGACGAAAAAGCCCCTGCAAAACGGGGTGATTTCCGAATATGAGATCACGGAAAAGATGCTGAGGCTCTTTTTGAAGCGCGTAAAACGGGGCAGTTTTTCAAGCCCCCGGATTGTCCTCTGCGTGCCCGCGGGCGTGACCCCCGTGGAAAAAAGGGCCGTGACCGAAGTCGCCATTGAGGCCGGGGCCCGGGAGGCCTACCTCGTCGAGGAGCCCATGGCGGCGGGGATCGGCATCGGTCTTGACATCTTTGAACCCGAGGGGCATATGATCGTCGACATCGGCGGCGGGACCGCTGAGATCGCGGTGCTGGCTCTCGGCGGCATCGTGGAAAAATCCTCTTTCCGGGTGGCCGGCGACAAATTTGACGCGGCCATTGTCGATTATATCCGCTCCAAGGACAATCTCCTGATCGGGATCAAGAGCGCCGAAGAGATCAAAAAGCAGATCGGCGCGGTCGTCGAGCAGGACGAGAAGGACGACGTCTATGTGGAAATCAGCGGAAAGAATATTATGACAGGCCTTCCGAAAAATATCCCGGTCTATTCCTCCGAGATCGTCGAGGCCCTCGGCGAAATCGTCCAGCAGATCGTCGAGGAGATCAAGGTCATTCTCGAACGCACGCCCCCGGAACTGGCATCGGACATCAAGAAAAAGGGCATTTACGTTACCGGCGGCGGGGCGCTCCTGAAGGGCATCGACAAAAAGATCTCCGACAGCCTTGAAATCAAAGTCACGATCCCCGATGACCCCCTGGACGCCGTGATCAACGGGATCCACACGATACTCAAAGATTTCGGCAAATACAAGCGCGTGCTGGTTTCTCCGGAAACCGATTATTGAGGAAATCACAAAATAGATAAAAAAGGTGAACGATATGGACGATCTCAAAAACAAAATCGAGGCTATCCTGCTCTTGGGCGGCGATGAAATCCGGATCAGCGATCTCGCCAAATACTTCGCCCTGACGGAAAAAGAAGTTACGGACCTCCTGCGGGACTTGAAATTCGAGCGCAGGCACACGGGAATATCACTTGAAATCGCCGGTGACAACGTGTATCTGACGACAAACCCCGTCTACGGCGAGGACGTCACGAAATTCTTCGAGCGCGAATATGTGCCCCGGCGGCTTTCGGCGGCGGCCTTGGAGACCCTTTCGATCATCGCTTACAAGCAGCCGATCACCAAGGGCGAAATTTCCGATATCCGGCGCGGCATGGGCGTCGACGGCGTCATGTACAGCTTACTGGAAAAGGGCTTCGTTCGGATCTGCGGACGGAAAAACGCTCCCGGCCGACCCAACCTCTATGAGATCACCGACAAATTCCTGGGCTATATCGGCGTCGGGGCCGTGGCGGAATTGCCGAACTATGAAGAAGTCAAGAACGGCACCTACAGCATAGCCGATCTTTCGAAATTTATGCGGGAAAATCCGCCCGCGGCGGAAAGCGCCCCCACGGGAGATACCGACGGGCAGGCGGGGTTCCCTGCCGGCATGGACGAATCGGAGGAAAATATCCCCGAAGAAATCGAAGAAGAAAGTGTAGAGTAAAATGGGGGAGAAGACAAGGCTCAACAAATACCTGGCGGCCCTCGGGATCGCTTCCCGGCGGGAGATCGACCGGCTCGCGGAAGCGGGCGGAATTACCGTAAACGGCCTCAAAGCTACGCCCGGGATCCTTGTGGGGAGCGACGACGCGATTCTTGTAAAGGACGTCGCCGTGGACCACGGACCCCACCGGAAAGTCTACTATATGTTGAACAAACCGCCCTTTGTGATCTCCAGCGCGGCGGACCTGCGGGGACGAACCATCGTCACGGATCTCGCGCCCAAGGAAGAGCGGATCTTCCCGGTGGGGCGGCTCGACTACGAGACGACAGGCTTGCTGCTTTTGACCAATGACGGCGCCCTCTCCCAGAAACTGCTGCACCCGAAAAACGAAATTTACAAGGAATATATCGCCCGTATTCCCGGTCGCCTGACCCGGGACGATATTTTTTTATTAGAGCAGGGAATGGTTTTGGATGACGGCATGACGCTACCCGCGAGGGTGCGGGTTCTCTTGGAGGACGAAGGGACGAGCCTTGTGTCGGTATCGATCCGGGAAGGCCGGAAACGGCAGGTGCGGCGAATGTTCCGGCAGCTGAAAAAACCGCTCATGTCTCTCAAACGGGAACGGATCGGCGAGCTTTCGCTGGGGGATTTGCCCGAAGGCGCTTGCCGGCCGTTGACTCAGGAGGAAGTTAACTATCTGTATTCTCTATAAATGACAGAAAAGGGGGAATTATGGCTTTAACGAAAGAGGAAGTGTTGAAGGTGGCCAAACTGGCCAGACTGACATTTCCGGAGGAGCGAATCGAGAAATTCCGGGAGGAACTGAACGGCATCCTCGATTATATTGACATGCTGAATGAAGTGGATACCGAGGGGGTCGAAGCCCTCGTCAACGTCAGCGACGAAGTCAACAACCTGCGTGAGGATGAGGTCCGGCCGTCGGTATCGGCGGCGGAGGCGTTGATGAACGCGCCCGTATCGGCCGAGGGGACCGTGGTCGTCCCCAAGGTGGTGGGCGAATGAGCGGCCAATGGTACACGCTGACGGCCCGGGAACTGGCCGCCAAAATCAAAAACAAAGAACTTTCGGCCCTTGAGATCGCGGAAAAAACCCTTGCGCGGATCGAGGCCGTCGACGGAAAAGTGGACGCCTTCGTGTCCCTCAGGCGGGAAAAGGCCCTGAAGGAAGCGGCCGCCGTCGATGAAAAAATCGCCAAAGGCGAGAAAACAGGCGTATTGGCCGGAGTACCCGTGGCGGTCAAGGATCTTCTCGTCAGCGAAGGGGATCTGACGACGGGCTGTTCCCGAATCCTCGAAGGCTACCGGGGCATTTACGACTGCACGGCCGTACAAAAACTCAAAGCGGCGGACGCCGTCATCGTCGGAAAGACAAACGCCGACGAATTTGCCATGGGCAGCACGACCATGACGTCCTGCTACAAAATGACAAAAAACCCCTGGGATCTCGAAAGGGTGCCTGGCGGAAGCTCAGGCGGATCGGCCGCCGCCGTGGCCGCCCGGGAAGTTCCGCTGACGCTGGGAACCGATACGGGCGGCAGTATCCGGCAACCCGCGTCGTTTTGCGGCGTAACGGGCTTGAAGCCCACCTACGGCAGAGTATCCCGCTACGGGGTCATGGCCTACGGCTCGTCTCTGGACCAGATCGGCCCCTTCGGGAAGACCGTGGAGGATGTGGCTCTGACGCTTTCGGTTATCGCCGGCCCCGACGGCTACGACGCCACGGCGGCCAACCGGCCCGTCCCCGACTATACGGCCATGCTGGGCCAATCGATCAAAGGGCTCAAAATTGGCGTACCCAAAGAATATTTTGTGGAGGGGATCAAGGAGAACGTCGAGACCGTGATCCGGGCCGCCATCGAGACCTTCCGGGCTCTTGGGGCCGAGATCGTCGACATCAGTCTCCCCCATACAAAATACGCCATACCGGCCTATTACGTGATCGCCCCGGCCGAGGCCAGCGCCAATCTTGCCCGCTATGACGGGATCCGCTACGGGCACAAGAGCAAAAACGCCGAAAACATCCTCGACCTCTATGTGAATTCGCGTTCCGAAGGCTTCGGCGACGAAGTCAAGCGCCGGATCATGATCGGAACCTATGTGTTGAGCGCGGGATTTTACGACGCTTACTTCAAAAAAGCGCAAAAAGTCAGACGCCTGATCAAACAGGACTATGACAGGGCCTTTGAGGCGGTGGACGTGATCTTGACGCCTACGGCCCCCAGCGTGGCCTTCAAGCTGACGGACGAAAAGACGCCGATTGAAATGTATCTTGAGGATATTTTCACGATTTCCTGCAACCTTGCGGGCATCCCCGGACTCGTGGTTCCCGCGGGCATTACGGGCGGGCTCCCGGTGGGCGTACAGCTCTTTGCCCGGGCTTTTGCGGAAGAGACGCTGATCCGGGCCGGTTCGGCTTTTGAACAGGCCAGAGGCCCCTGGTCGCTGCCGGAACTTTGAGGCCGCGTTTTCCCCGAAAAAGAAAGCAAAATCAGGGAAAATCAAAAGAAGAAGAGGAACAGAGGAGGTTACGATGCAAAAACAATGGGAATCGGTCATCGGTCTCGAGGTCCATTTGCAACTGAAGACCAAAACCAAGGTCTGGTGCGGATGCAGCGCGGACTATGACAAGGATCCGCCCAATACCCATACCTGCCCTATTTGCCTGGGGCATCCGGGGGCGCTGCCGCGGCTCAACAAAAAAGTCGTGGAGTACGCCCTCAAGGGGGCGCTTGCCCTAAATTGCCGCATAAACCGCGAAAGCGGCTTCGACCGGAAGAATTATTTTTATCCCGATATGCCGAAAAATTATCAAATTACACAATTTGACAGAGCTTACGCCGAAAAGGGGCGTCTCGAAGTTCGGCTCAAAAACGGCCGGGAAATTTCCGTCGGCATCACCAAGGTCCAGATCGAAGAGGATACGGGAAAATCCATCCACGTGGCCCACGAATCCCTGATGAATTACAACCGCTCGGGGATCCCCCTGATCGAGATCATCTCGGACCCCGACATGCGCTCGTCGGAAGAGGCCTACGAATACCTCAATACGCTCAAATCCGTGATCAAATACACGGGGATCAGCGACGTGTCCATGGAACTGGGATCGCTGCGCTGCGACGCCAACGTGTCGGTCATGGAAAAGGGCAGTCCAGTCTTCGGGACCCGGGTCGAAATCAAGAACATGAATTCCTTCAAGGCCGTAGCCCGGGCCATCGACTACGAGATCGGCCGGCAGATCACGACGCTGGAGGAAGGCGGCGAAATCTACCAGGAAACGCGGCTCTGGGACGAGGACCAGCAGATCACCTCCGTCATGCGGAGTAAGGAAGAAGCCATGGATTACCGGTATTTTCCGGAACCGGATCTCCTGAAGCTTGTCATCAGCGACGAAGAGATCGAGGCCATCCGCAAGACCCTTCCTGAGACCAAGGCTCACAAGACGGAACGCTTCCTCTCGGACTACGGCATTTCCTCCTACGACGCGAATCTGATCAGCGCCGATATCGAACTTTCGGACTATTACGAGGCCGTCGTCAAAGCCTCGGGCAATCCAAAGGCGGCCGCCAACTGGATTCTGGGCGACGTGTTCCGGGTCATGAAGGAAAGAGAAATCGGGATCGAAGCCTTCCCCATGCTCCCCGCGGATCTCGGGGCCATTATCCGGCTTATTGACGGCGGGACCATTTCCGGAAAATTGGGCAAGGAACTCTTTGAGAAAAAACTCTTTGACCCGCGCTCGCCGGAGACCATCGTCCGGGAGGACGGCATGTCGCAAGTCTCCGACAAATCGGCCATCGAGGCCCTCGTGAACGAAGTCCTCGGACGTTCGGGGAAAATGATCGACGACTACCACGCCGCCGACGAAGGCCGCAAGCCCCGGGTGCTGAAAGGACTCGTGGGTCAGGTCATGAAGGCCTCCCAGGGGAAGGCGAACCCCGCTCTGGTGACGGCCCTGATTGAGGAGCGTTTGCGCGGAAACGAATAAAACTTGCCCGGACATCTTGTATTTTTCCATGGACAAACGGGAAAAAAAACGCTATAATATAAGATATTTTTCTGCATGAAAAATAGTTATCACGCTTAAGAGGGTCATATTTTGATTAACATGAGGAGGTTATCGTTTTATGAGTGAAGCTGCTGTAAAAAAGAGTTTTACGGATCGCTTTCTGGACGTCGTGGAGGGGATTTGCAGCAAATTGCCGCCTCCGGCCATCTTGTTCTGCTGGCTGTTCCTGATCACGGCCATCCTGGGCGCGGTCTTTACGGCCACAGGGGTCAAGATGTTGAATCCGGCCACGGGCAAGGACGTCGTATCCCAGAATGTCTTTACCGCCGCCGGCGTAAAGTGGTTCCTGGAGAACATGGTCAAGAATTTTACGGGATTCGCGCCTCTGGGACTCGTGCTGACCATGACGCTGGCCATCGGTTTCTGTGAAGAATCGGGCATGCTGGTGGCTATGCTGCGCGGGATCCTGAAGAACGTCCCCCCGGCCATCGTGCCCTATGTGATCGCCTTTTTGGGCACCATGGGCAATCTGGCCTCCGATACGGCCATGGTTGTTATTCCGCCATTGGCGGCCGTCGTCTATATCGGGGTCAAGAAAAATCCAATCGCGGGCATGCTTGTGGGCTACGCGGGCGCCCAGGCGGGATTTTCGGCCAACCTGATGATCGCCGGAACGGACTCGCTGCTGCAGGGCCTTTCCAATAAAGCCATCGAGGCCTTTTTGGGGAACAACAATTTTACGATTGAGATCACCTGCAACTGGTACTTCATGATGGCGTCGACCTTCCTTTGCGCCTTCGTGATCGGCCTTGTGTCCATCGTGGTCATCGAACCGAGACTGGGGGTCTACACGCCGCCGGCCGATGTGGAGCCCGTCAAATTTGACGAGCTTATGCCCATCGAACGCAAGGGCCTGCGGATTTCCGGGATTACCGTAGCGATCTATATCGCGATTGTGGTCATCGGATATTTCGGCGGTCTCTTATCGAACAAAGGAAAACTGGTGGGTTCGCTGCTCCTGAGCGGTCTGATCCCGATTCTCTTTATTTTCTTCAGTTCGGCCGGTATCTCCTACGGAATCGCCACGAAGAAATTCAAAAACACCATTGACGTCAACAAAGCCATGGTAAAACAAATGAGCGGTATGGGCGCCTATGTGATCTTCTGCTTCTTCTGCGGCCAGTTCCAGTCGCTGTTCAACTGGACCCAACTGGGGACCATGCTCGCCATCAAGGGAGCGGACTTTTTGAAGAGCATCAAGTTTACGGGACGGCCCATGTGGGTGGCGTTTATCATCATCTGCGCCCTCGTCAACATCATCGTATCCTCGGGTTCGGCCAAATGGGCGATTTTGGCGCCGGTATTCGTCCCCATGTTCATGCTTCTGGGCTATCACCCCGGCTTTACCCAGCTGCTCTACAGATTGGGCGATTCCCCGGGCAACTGCTTTACGCCCATGTCGCCTTACATCTGGATGATTCTCTCGGTGGCCCAGCAAAAGTACAACAAGGACGTCAACATCGGGACGCTGATCTCCAACATGATCCCGGTGGCCATTGTGCTCCAGATCGCGTGGATCCTCTTCCTGCTCCTGTGGTCCATCGGCTACAGCCTGCCCATCGGACCCGGTGTCGGATATTTTATGCCCGCCGGAATCCTTTAATTCGCCCGAAAAACAATCTAAATGAGCGGAAAGGAAACAAAAAAAACGAAAATTTTTATAAAATTTTCAAAAAAACTATTGACTTTATAACACTTATGGGGTAAAATGCTATTGAGACTAAAAGTAATATAGATTTCTGTAACCCCCAGAATCTATGTAAGTCTTCGTTTTTTAACACTCCCCCGTGTTATAAAAAGTTGATCTAGGATTAGATCATAAAAGAGGATGCGCAAGCGTCCTCTTTTCTTTGGGAAATTTTCCCAAAAACCCCTTTTTATTGCCGGAAAAATGTGCTATAATGAATCAGTAAAAGATATTTGACGGAGGACTTTGAGGAAAGTGAAACGGACGGACTACATCAAATGGGACGAATATTTTATGGGCGTCGCCATCCTTTCAGGGAAACGGAGCAAGGACCCCAACACCCAGGTCGGGGCCTGTATCGTGTCGCCGGACAACAAAATCATCGGCGTCGGCTATAACGGTCTGCCGCTGGGCTGCAGCGACGACGACTTCCCCTGGGAGCGGGACGGGGATTTTCTCGAGACAAAATATCCCTTTGTGGTCCACGCGGAATTGAACGCGATCTTGAACAGCACCCGGGAACTTGCGGGCTGCCGGATTTACGTGGGGCTTTTCCCCTGCCACGAATGCTCCAAGGCCATTATCCAGAGCGGGATCCGTGAGATCATTTACCTTTCGGATAAGTACGCGGGTTCGGAATCGGACATCGCTTCCCGGAAAATGCTCGATATCGCCGGCGTCACCTACCGTCGCCTCGAAACCGGGCTTTCAAAACTGGAGCTTTCCTATGGCCGGGACTGAGAAAAAAGCCGTTTTTCTAGACCGCGACGGGACCGTCAACATCGAAAAGGCCTATTTATACAAGGCGGAGGATTTTGTTTTCGAAAGAGGCGCGATTGACGGTCTGCGGCGAATCAAGGCCCTCGGGTATCTCCTGATCGTCGTGACGAACCAGTCCGGCATCGCCCGGGGTTTTTACACGGAAGAGGACCTGGCCTTGCTTAACGCCTGGCTTATGGCAGAAACGAAGGCACTCGGCTGTGGGTTGGACGCGCTTTACTACTGCCCCCATCATCCGGACGAAGGAATCCCCCCCTACAGGAGGGAATGTGACTGCCGGAAGCCCAAAACGGGCATGATCGACCGGGCCGTAGCGGCCTTCGGCATAGACCGCGCCGCCTCTTACCTTGTCGGAGACAAGCGCTCTGATCTCCAAACGGCGCTTAACGCGGACCTGGCGCCTATTCTCGTGAGGACGGGCTACGGGCGGGAGACCGAAGCGGGGCTCGCGATTGCGGGCGACGCGCCGCGGGAGGTATCCGTATTCGATACGCTGCGGGATTTCGCGGACTGGCTCGAAAAGCGGCGGGCGTCGGCTCCGGCGGAGATTTTTCCGGAAAAAGCGAAAAAGGGTTGAGAATCTTTTCAAATCATGCTAAAATAGTTTATCTGCCCGAAGGATGTTAAAGATCATGAAATTATTGGAAGAACTCCTGAAAAATATGCGGATCGGCGTTCCCTCCGCCCTGCGCGTCGCCAAAGTCGTGATGGACAGCAGGAAAATCGAACAGGACGCGTTGTTTCTGGCGATCAACAACGGCAATAACTATGTGAAGGAAGCCCTGCAAAAAGGCGCTTCTCTTGTTGTGTGCGACAGAAATCAGGGTTTCACGGACCCGAGGGTTTACGAGTGCCCCGACACCGTGGCCTTTATGCAGGAACTGGCCCGGGAATACCGGAAGGCCATCGGCCTCAACGTCGTCGCCATTACCGGAAGCAACGGCAAAACGACGACCAAGGACATCCTGTACGGGATCCTCTCGACAAAATACAAAGTCAAAAAAACCGAGGGCAACCACAACAACGCCATCGGTCTCCCCTATACGCTGTTGCAGCTGGCCGAAGACGATGAAATCGTCGTCCTCGAAATGGGCATGAGCGCCCCGGGCGAGATTGACGCCCTTTGCGGCGTGGCCCTCCCCGACTGCGGCATCATCACCAATATCGGCGACTCCCATTTGGAGTTTTTGAAGACGCGGGAGAATGTTTTCCGGGCGAAAAAAGAAATGACAAACTATGTAGGACCCGGGGACCTCTATATCTGCGGCGACGACATGTTTCTCGCGACGCTGGACGGCATAAAGACCGGATTTTCAGAGACAAACGACGTTGTCATCAAGGAATACGCCGAAGGGGACGAGGGCGTCGAATTCAGCTTGAGTCAAAAAGGCCGGGAGACGAAGTACCGGCTGCCGCTGAACGGCAGACACAACGCCCTCAACGCGGCCCTTGCCGTAACGGTCGCCAAACGCTTCAAAATCACCCGGAAGCAGATCGAAAAGGCCCTGAAGGAGCTTTCGATCACGCCCATGCGCTTTGAGAAAATCGAAATCGACGGCGTCCGCTACATCAACGACGCCTATAACGCCAGCCCCGTATCCATGCGCTGCGCCCTCGAGACCTTCCGGGGAATTTACGCGGACTGTCATAAAATAGCGGTTTTGGGCGATATGCTGGAGCTCGGCCCCAACGAGGTCAATTTTCACAAGGATCTCCTGCGCGAAGGCGTCGGGCAGGGCATAGACGAGTTTTTCCTCTTCGGGCCCCGGATGCGCAAGGCCCTCGATCTTTTGGAGGAAAGCGACCGGGAGGGAATCCGCTATTTTTCCTCCAAGGACGACATCCGCAAAGCCATCGCGAAAAAGAAGGCGGCGACGCCGCGATTGGCGGTCCTTGTCAAGGGATCCCGGGGCATGGCCATGGAGGAAATCCTCGATCGCTGAATTTTTGGGGAGTGTGATTCCCGCAACAATGAAAACGAAAAAGAAAAGCTATAGAAGGAGAACGCATGTTATATCTCTTGGGCATCATTTCTGAGAAACTGAGCTTTTTAAAATCCATTTACCTCAGGAGCTTCATTTGCTTTACGCTGGCTTTTACGCTGGTCGTGGTCCTCGGCGGGCCCTTCATCGAGTTTTTGCACAGGCGCAAATTTGACGAAAAGATCCGCGACGACGGTCCCAGCGTGCACCAGAACAAAAAAGGGACGCCCACCATGGGCGGCGTGCTCATTATCGCCGTGCTCTTTTTCTCAAACTTCATTTCGGCCAATCTGATCAATCCGCAAATCCTGTTGCTGTTCCTCGTCACCGTCGCTTTCGCGGTCATCGGCTTCATCGACGACTACAAAAAATTCACCGAGAGCAAAAAAGGCCTCTCCGGCAGGAAAAAGCTGCTGGGGCAGGGTATTATCGCCATTATTGTGTGGCTTTACGTGACGCAACACGGGATCACCGGAGACGGGGCGCTGGATCTCACGCTGATCTGCCCGATTAACGTCCGCTGGTCCATTTATATCGGCGGTCTCGGAATGTTGATATTTATTATAGTTATTCTCATGGGCTCCTCCAACGCCGTCAACATCACCGACGGCCTCGATGGGCTGGCCATTATGCCCATGATCATCTGCTGCGCCATGCTGGCTACCATCGCCTATTTTTCGAGCCATATGGAGCTGACTCAGCATCTGAAGCTCTATTATATCAACGGCGCGGGGGAGATCACGGTCTATCTCGCGGGAGTCTGCGGCGCGGGTCTGGGCTTTCTCTGGTACAATTTTTATCCGGCCCAGGTCTTTATGGGCGATACGGGTTCCCTGACCCTCGGGGGGATTTTGGGAGTCGTCGCGATATTGTTGAAACAGGAACTGATTCTGCCTGTCGTCGGCGGAATCTATGTATTGGAGGCGCTTTCCGTGATCCTTCAGGTGGCCTCCTTCAAGCTCAGGGGCGTCAGGATCTTTAAAATGGCGCCGTTGCATCATCATTTTGAACTGATGGGTCTCGCGGAGACCAAGGTCACCATGCGCTTCTGGATTGCCTCCTTCATGTTCGGCATCCTGGCGCTGGGCGTGATCCGTCTGCGCGGGCTTTTTTAAGGAGAAAAACATCCTATGGCGGCACAATCGGTGATGGTCTTCGGGGCCGGCGTCAGCGGCAGGGGGGCGGCCGGGCTTTTGGCAAACGAAGGGAAAAAGATTGTCCTTGTGGACGACAAGGTTCCGGGCTGTGTGTCTTCGGCCGAGGCCGAAGGCTATCTGGACGATACGGCGCTTTTCGTGAAAAGCCCCGGAATCCCCTATACACCCCTCGTTCGGCGCGCCATGGCAAAAAATATAAAAATAGTAAACGATATCGAGATCGCCTACCGCTACCTCAAGGAAAAAGGCTACGGGGGCAAGCTGATCGCGGTTACGGGGACAAACGGCAAGACGACCGTAACGACAAAAATTACGGAACTTTTGCGCTCTGCGGGGAGAAAAGCCGCCAGCTCGGGGAATATCGGCGCGTCCTTTGCCGAACTGGCCGCGGAGGAGAACGGGCTTTCCGAAATCGTTCTCGAGATGAGCTCCTTTCAACTGGAAAACATCGATACGTTCCGGGCGGACATCGCCATGATCATCAACCTGACGCCCGACCATCTGGAACGCTACCGGGATTTGGACGACTATTACGAAACCAAATTCCGGATCGCCGATACCCAAGGTCCCGAAGGCATGTTTCTCCTGAATTTGGACAGCCCGGAAATCATGGCCCGCTATGCGCGGAAAAAACCGCTTCGGGCCCGGGTCGCAACACTTTCCCGCAGCGATCCCGGCGCCGATTATACGGCCATAAACGGGGTTCTCAGAGCCCGAGGGCGGGATATCCTCGACTGCGACAAACTCTCCCTCAAAGGGGAGCACAACCTTGAAAACACGCTTTTTATCGTGGCGACGGCGGATATCCTCGGCCTTCCCGGCGAGCGGATACGGGAATTCCTCTACCATACGGAGACCGTGGAGCACCGGATGGAGCGCTTTCACAGCTGGAATCAACTGACGTTTGTCAACGACTCCAAGGGGACGAATATCGAATCGACCCGTTACGCGCTGAGCGCCTGTCCGGGTTGCGTCCTGATTTTGGGGGGGCACGACAAAAAATTTGACTGGACGCCGCTGGCGGGTCTCGTGAAAACCTACGCGTCCCGGGTCTATCTGATCGGAGAGACGACGCCTGTGTTGGAATCGGTCCTCCGGGAGGCGGGCTGCGATCCGGCGGTCTTATTTCCCTCGGGAACGCTGGAAAAGGCCCTGCGGCATATGCGGGAAACCCTCGATCCCGGGACCCCGCGAACGATTCTGCTGTCTCCGGCGACATCGAGCTATGATCAATTCAAGAATTTTGAGGAACGGGGCAGGATATTCAAGGCCTTGACGCGGAAAATCTTCTGAAGGGAAAGGGAAACTCATGGAAAAGAAAGTCATCATCACCACAGGTGGCACGGGCGGGCATATTTACCCGGCGTTGGCGGTCGCCCGGGAATTGAGAAAAAAAGGGGCTTCGATCGTTTTCGTGGGCAGTTCCTTCCGGATGGAAAAAGAGCTCGTGCCCGAAAACGGCTTTCGCTTTGTGGGCCTCGACATCAAGCCGCCGAGGACCGTCAAAAATATTCTGAGATTCTGCTGGGGCCTGATCCGGGGCATTTTCCTCGTGCTCAAGGAAAAGCCCGCCGCCGTCATCGGCTTCGGCAACTATATTTCGGTTCCCGCCGTCCTCGGAGGACTCCTCACCGGAAAAAAAGTCTATCTGCAGGAGCAGAACGCCAGCATCGGCGGCGCCAACAAGTTTTTCTATCGCTTTTGCGCGAAGACCTTTCTCGCCTTTGACAAGACCTATGACGCGATACCCTACAAGTACCAGAAGAAGATGATGATCACGGGAAATCCCCTCAGGGAGGAGATTTACGAGATCCGGAGCGACGAGGAAAAGGATAAGCTCAAAATCGAAACCGACGAAAAAGTCCTTGTGGTCACCGGCGGCTCCCTCGGGGCTCAGGCCATCAACAACGGCGTATTAGACAACTGGGACAGCATTGTGGAAAATAAAAAGCTCCGGCTCTACTGGGCCACGGGCGAGGACAACTACGAAGAAATCAGCAACAAACTGACGAAAGTCAAGATCAGCGATACGGTAAAGCCTTATTTCAACAACCTGATTCACATCATGTCGGCGGCGGATCTCGTGGTGTGCCGGGCGGGGGCATTGACGATCTCCGAGATCATCGAGCTCGAAAAACCCGCGATCATTATCCCCTACAGCTCCAAAAAAGTCGGTCAGGCCAATAATGCCGAAATCCTTCAAGAAAAGGGCGCGGGCGTCGTCTTCAACAATTTCGAGACCGACAAGGCCATCGAATTCGCGCTGGAGCTGATCCAGGACAGGGAGCGGCTCATTTCCATGCGCGCGCGGATCAAGGACCTCAAAGGGGACAATGCCGCCCGCAAAATCGCTGAAAATATAGACATTTGGAGGAAGGGATGAAGAAAATTTATTTCATCGGCATAAACGGCATCGGGATGAGCGGTCTCGCCAAGATCATGAAGACGAAGCGCTACAGCGTCAAGGGCTCAGACCTCACCCGCAGCTACGTGACCGATGAGATGGAGTCTATGGGAATACGGATCTACGGCGCCCATGTGGGGAGCCAGGTCAAAGGATCCGATATGGTCATCGCCTCCAGCGCCATCAAATATGACAATCCGGAGTACGCCTACGCCCGGGAACAGGGGATCCGCATTATGAAGCGGGGCGAGCTCCTGGCCATGCTGCTCAATGATGAGACCGGCGTCGCCATCGCGGGCACCCACGGCAAGACCACGACGACGTCCATGATGTCCTCGGTTATGCTGAATCTGGATCCCACGATCGTCGTGGGCGGCATCCTGCCCGAGATCGGCAGCAACGCCAAGACCGGCGCTTCCGAGTATTTCGTGGCCGAAGCCGACGAGAGCGACAACTCCTTTTTATACATGTATCCGAAATATTCCGTGATCACGAACATCGAAGAAGACCACATGGAAAACCACGGGAGTTTAAGCAACATCATCAAGTCCTTTTCGGTCTTTCTGGACCAGACGAAGATCGAGGCCGTCGTCTGCGCCGACAATCCCAACGTCAGGGAAATCGTCGCCATGAAAAAGCGGATCAGTCAGCGTTCGCCCGTCCTCGTCACCTACGGGATCGGAGACCGGGATTACGATATCTTTGCCTCCGACATCCGCGTGGAGGGCCGCAGTACCACTTACGAAGTCTTCTTGCGCGGCGGGAGCCTCGGGCGCTTTGCCCTTTCCATACCGGGCGCGCACAATGTGTCAAATTCGCTCCCCGTGATCTATCTTGCGGGGAAATTCGGCGTTCCTATGGAGGAGATCCGGGAAAAATTGCGGGCCTTCAAGGGCTCCCGGCGGCGTTATGATGTGGTCTATGAAAATGAAAACAGCGGGATACGGATTATCGACGATTACGCCCATCACCCGACGGAAATCCGGGCGACGCTGGACGGCGCGAGATCCGTTGAAAAGGGCGATATTACAGTGATTTTCCAGCCTCACCGCTACAGTCGGGTCAAGTTTTTGCTGCGTCAGTTCAAGGATGTCTTCGACAAGGCCGGCGAAGTGATCCTGCTTCCGATCTACAGCGCCGGCGAGCGGGATGAATTCGGCGTGACGCTGGAGGACCTCCGGGACGCCATCGGGCATCCCAATGTCCGGATAGAAAAAGACAGCGCCCGGATCAAGGACATGATCCTCAATTCCGGCGGAAAACGCGTCTGGCTTTTTATGGGCGCCGGCGATATTTCCAAGATCGCCCGGGACGCCGGCGACGCGCTTCGGGCGCGGGAAGGCGGGGTTTGATACGATGATTGTCCACGAGCAATTTCCCATGCGGGAAAAATCCAATATGCGGATCGGCGGGATTGCCGATCGATATATCGAGATCGAGGCCCGGGAAGAACTCCCCGCCGTTTATGAGAAATACGACAGGATCTTTCTCCTTGGCAACGGCACCAACACGCTCTTCTACGACGGACCGCTGCGGTATACCTTCGTGTCGGTGAAAAAAACCGGCGGTATCGTGGATTTGGGCAAGGGTCTCGTCCGGGTCGGCGCGGGCGCCGATTTCAAAGACGTGATCCGCTTTATGCGGGAAAAGGACTATTCGGGCCTGGAAAATCTGGCGGGCATCCCCGGCTCCGTGGGCGGGCTCACCTGGATGAACGGCGGGGCTTACGGCAGCTGGATCTTCGACTGCGTCGACGAGGTGGAAATCTTCGACGAAAACCACGCCTTCAGGAAGCTTAAGGGGCATGAGATCAAGTCCTCTTACCGGCATACGGAGATTCAGGAAAAGAACTGGGTGATTCTCTCGGTGACGTTTCGCTTCCGGCGGGGCTTCGACCTCGCCCGGGTAAGGGAAATCCAGGCGACCCGGGAGGAAAAGCAGCCCCTCAATTACCCCAGCCTCGGCAGCACGTTCAAGAATCCGGAAAACGACTTCGCGGCGCGGCTCGTGGCCGAAGCGGGCCTCAAGGGGACCGTCCGGGGGGGCGCGCAGATCTCGGAAAAGCACCCCAATTTTATCATCAACCTCGGAAACGCCACATTTTCAGACGTCACGGGCCTCATGGCCCTCATGCGGGACGGCGTCCGGGAAAAATTCGGGATTACGCTCAAAGAGGAAATTATTGTCCTGACCTGAAAAAATTTTTCATAACGACAGTTTTTGTCGTAGTCTGTATGCTATGCTGTAAAGGAGGAAAGAATGAAAATTGCCGTATTTATGGGAGGCGTCTCGTCGGAACGGGAAGTGTCCCTCTGGACGGGGCAGGCGATTCTGGAGAGCCTGCAAAGACAGGGCTATGACGCCTACGGCGTCGATGTGACGGCGGAAAACCGGCTGAGCGCCTATACCGACAACGTCTATGACCTCGCCTATCTGGCCTTTCACGGGGAAGAAGGGGAAGGGGGGAGGGTCCAGAGCGTCCTGGACATGCTCGGCAAGCCCTATACAGGTTCGGGCGTGATTCCCAGCGCCGTGGCCATGGACAAGGCCCTGACCAAGCGGATTGCCCGCGACTGCGGGATTCGCGTCGCCAAGTCCTGGGAGCGCCTCGAGGATGTGGACAGCTGGCCCGTGGTCGTTAAACCCGCCCGGGAAGGCTCTTCCGTCGGGGTCTACATCTGCGCCGACAAAGGCGAGGCCGAAAAGGCCGTGGCGCTGTCGGGCGGGAAAAAGCTTGTGATTGAGGAATTCATCAAGGGGGAGGAGCTGACCGTAGGCGTTTTGAACGGGGAAGCTCTGGGTGTGCTGCGGATATTCCCCAAGGCCGCCGAGACCTACGACTATCAATCCAAATACGCCGTGGGCGGTTCCGTCCACGAATTTCCCGCCAAAATCAAAAAACAGGCCTACGACGAAGCCATGGCGGCGTCGGAGCTGATCCATCGGGAATTGGGCCTTTCGGGCATTTCCCGCAGCGATTTTCTCCTGAAAGGAGACGAGCTTTATTTCCTTGAAGTCAACACCTGCCCCGGCATGACCAAGACGAGTCTCGTGCCCGATCTGGGGACGCTGAAGGGCTATTCCTACGACGATCTGGTCCGGATTACCGTGGAGACCTTCGGGCCCAGATAGATTTTATGACATGGGGGATGTGACGCCATGTTCCGGTTTTTCTTCCGAATATCGCTTCTGACCGCCGTGAGTTTCCTGTTCTGGTATATTCCCGGCCGCTTTCTCAACGCGCCGCTGTTTCGGGTGAAGACCCCGAAAATCGTCTTCAGGGACAGGGGCGGCGGAGAGGGCGATGTAAAAATATCGGAAAACGAATTGACAGAAATAGGGGAAATAACTTATAATAGTAGTATATGGGAGATCGACTGCAAGTCCATAGAAGAACTGTTGAAGAAGGACGTCAGGATCAAAGACGCCCGGGTGTATCCGAGCGCCCCCGATGAGCTCACTTTCGAGATCACGGAACGGGAGCCCTTTTCCTATATCCAGCAGGACAGCAGGATCTATCTCCTCGATGAAGAGGGAGTCCTCTTCGGGTTTTTGAATGAAAAGGAAAAGCGGGATCTGCCGCTCTTTGTGATTCGGGACAACGATCCCGAAAAAGCCAGGAAGACAAAGACCTTCATTGAGATCATCAAAAATATGGATGAAACGCTCCTGAAAGACATTTCGCAGATCCAGGAGAGCGACAAATATTGCGTCAACCTGATCCTTTCGGACGGGACCATTGTCCGGACCAACCACGAAGTGGAACGGGGGAAATACAAGATTGCCGGAAATTTATATTACGAGTTGAAGAGCGACGGCAAGCGAATAGAGTATATCGATTTGCGCTTTGAAAACTTTGTGGTGAAGGAAAGCGACGGCGAAAAAAAAGGCGGAACAGTAGGACAGTAGTGTTCTGGAGGAAATAATGACAAGGGAAAACGGGCCTGACAGGCCGGGGTTTCATACGGTAAAGACCGTCATTGACATCGGAAACGACAAAATCAAGGGAATCATCGGAGAAATGACCTACGCGGGGGCCGACAGCCTGCCCGGGGTTTCCATTCTCAAGTACGTGGAAATTCCCGGCAGCGGCATGGAAAAATCGGAGATCACCGACGAGTTGAGCCTGAGCGCCGTTATTGCCCGGACCCTTGAAAATCTCAAAATCAACGACGGGCCCGTCGAAAAAGTCACGCTGGGGCTGGGCGGGACGGCTTTCCGGACCGCGAGAAAAAACGGCCTCACGATCGCCTTTGACGAAAGAGAGATCACGGAAAAGGAAATCGAAGACTTCTACGAGGCCGCAGAACGCGAACTCCTGAAGCCCGGGGACAGGGTCGTCCACCGGGAAATGTACAACATCAAAGTCAGCGACGACAACAAGACCATTCCGTCGCCCCTTGGCAGGAAATCCAGCCAATTGCGGGCCGACGTCTATTTCGTCTATATGGAGGAGGCCCTCTGCCGCCGCTACGAGCGGCTGATGAAGAAAATTCCCGACGGGCCGGAAATCGAAGACGTCATGGCCAACGGCTATGCGGCCGCCATGGCCACCCTACGCAACGAGGACAAGACAAACGGCGTCGTCCTCGTCGACATCGGCGAGGGCTCCACGGACATCGTGATGTTCAAATACAACCGTCTGTTGTTCTTTGACAGCTTCAAGCTGGGAACCATGCACTTTGTCATGGATCTCTGCAGCTTGCCGGAATACATCAATTACATTGAGCAGGAAAAGCGCTGTACCCAGAGCGTCATCAACAAAAAATACGCCCGGGAATTCTACGACATGTACCTGCGGGGCGAAATCGGCGACAACAAGATGTACGCCAGAGACGGCGTCGCCTGCCGGGGGGAATATGTCCGGAATATCATTGAGTTGCGCTGTGAGCAGCTGGCCCGGGAGATCAAAGACAGAGTGCCCGAGCTCAAGGGAGGCTTCCGGGGAATCGTGCTGACCGGCGGCGGCGCGCGAGTGCCGGGCGTCGCGGAGAAGATCCGGACGATCACGAAATATCCGGTCAAGGCCTCACTACCCGTACGGATCAACGGCCTGACGGAAGTCAACGAGCGTATGAGCGCCGTTATCGGGCTTTTCGGCGAGGCCATCGAAAAAGCCTTCGAAACAATCCGGCGGACGGAAGCGCCCAAGGTTGCGGAAACGCCGGAAACAACGGGAGACGTCAAGCCCGAAGCCGCTTCCGCGGCGTCGGCTGATTATCCGGAAAAAGCGCCGGAACCGGCGGCGGATGCACAGGCGGTCCGGGAGACGACGGAAACGCCGACAAAAGAAGTCTTTCTCCCGCCTGATCCGATCCCGCCCGTGACGGAACCTCCGGCGGGTTCCGGGGAAACGGCTGCCGATCCGGCCAAAGTCTCCGACGAAGAGGACGAAAAATTCCGAACATTGCTCAGCGGCGAAGCTGTAGCGGAGAAAAAAACGGAAAAAGATACCGGAGGAGACGGAAAGGAAAAGATCGGGCAAAAATTAAAAGACTGGTGGAAAAGATTTGCCGAAAATTATAAAGCATAAATCGGTTCAAAGGACTCACGCGAATGAAAACCAAGCGCTAAAGGGGGAAAGGCATGTTACAGGAAAGCAAACCGGTAAAAATCATGGTAATCGGCGTCGGCGGAGGCGGCGGTAACGCCATCAACGATATGACAGAGTCGGGCGTCACGGGCGTCGAATTTGTCGCCGCCAATACGGATGTCCAGGATTTGAACAAATCCCTTGCCAATACGCGGCTGCAATTGGGTGAGAAGCTCACCAAGGGAAAGGGGGCCGGCGCTGATCCTGATATCGGGCGGCAGGCCGCCGAAGAGGACAAGGAAAAGATCGCGAAGCTCCTTGAGGGAGTCGATATGGTCTTTATTACGGCCGGCATGGGCGGCGGGACCGGCACGGGCGCTTCGCCCATTATCGCGGAGATTTCCCGGGAAATGGGGATCCTGACCGTGGCCGTCGTGACGAAACCGTTCAATTTCGAAGGAAAAAAGCGGGCCAACAACGCGGAAATGGGGATCGGCAATCTTGAAAAAGTCGTGGATTCCATCGTGATCATTCCCAATGACAAGCTCTTTGAGCTGCCCGAAAAGAAAATTACGCTGAAAAACGCCTTCCATGAGGCCAATAAAGTCCTGAAGATCGGTATTCAAGGGATTTCTGACCTTATGCTGAAGCAGGGACTCATCAACCTCGACTTTGCCGACGTCAAGAGCATCCTGAAAAATTCGGGCATCACCATGTTCGGTTTCGGCGAAAGCGATTCCAAGGAAAACCGGGCCGTTGAAGCGGCCACCAAGGCGCTGGAATCCCCGCTTCTGGAAAAGCAGATTTTGGGCGCCGAAAAGATTTTGATCAACATCACGGCCGACGAGTCCCTGGGGCTCGATGAGGCCCAGCTGATCACGAATATCATCAAAGACGCCACGGGACGCGATGTTGAAGACGGCCAGTGGGGCGTCATTTACGACGACGGTATGGGCGGAAGACTGCAGGTGATCCTCGTGGCCACCAACTTTACCGAAGAGGCCGCCATAAACGCGCAAAAAGAAAAAGAGAAGAAAACGGCCGGCGACGGCAAGGGCGGAAGCGGGCCGGTCTCCGGGAAAGGCGGCGCCGCCAATGACTTAGATAAAAGACCCTGGCCGGATAACTGGGGTTGGGGAAAAAATTAGGGATTACGAAAAAATGCCCTCCGGCGAGCCGGAGGGTTTTTATTTTGGCGGTTTTCAGAGATTCAGGAATTTTTCCCGCAGGTAGGCGACGTAGTAGTCGGGATTGAGCGTCTCGCCGCAGACTTTTTTCACGATGTCCCGGCTGTCCTTGAAATGGCCGTAGCGATGGATTTTCTCCCGGAGCCAGCCCTTGATCGTCTGGAGATCTCCCTTTTCGAGGAGCTTTTCCACGGGCAGGTCCTTTTTCATGGCGGCGTAAATCTGGGCCGCGTAGGCCGAGCCGATGGCGTAGCTGGGGAAATAGCCGATTAGTCCGTCGGCCCAGTGGACGTCCTGCAAGACGCCCGCGCCGTCGTCTTTGGGGGCGACGCCGAGGTATTCGCGCATTTTCTCCCGCCATACGTCGGCGAGGTCCTTGACCTTGATCGTGTCGTTGAAAACGCCCTTTTCGATCTCGTAGCGGACCATGATGTGGAGCGGATAAGTCAGCTCGTCGGCTTCGATGCGGATCAGGGATGGCTCGACTTTATTGATCAGAAAATGAAAATCGGCGAGGCTCATTTGCGAAAATACCGGGGCGAGGGCTTTGTTTTTCTCGAGCCCTTTCCAGAAATGCCGGTCGCGGCCGATGATGTTTTCGTAAAAGCGCGACTGGGACTCGTGGAGGCCGTTGCTGGCCCCGTGGCCGAGGATGGTCCCGTTGTATTTGTCGTCGATCTGCTGTTCATAGATCGCGTGGCCCGTTTCGTGCATGGTACTGAGCAGGGCAAATGTGGCGGGATCCTTCATGTAGCGGGTCGTAAAGCGGACGTCGTATTTGTCAAAATGCGTCGTGAAGGGGTGCTCGCTTTCGGCCATGGCGCCCCGCGTGAAGTCAAAGCCCAGCCAGCCGCTCACGAAGCGGCAGAGTTCCTTCTGGACTTCCTTGGTCAGCGGCGGATCCTTGACCTTCCTCCCCTTCTGTTTTTTGAGG
This sequence comes from Fusobacteriaceae bacterium, assembly GCA_031272775.1. Taxonomy (NCBI): domain Bacteria; kingdom Fusobacteriati; phylum Fusobacteriota; class Fusobacteriia; order Fusobacteriales; family Fusobacteriaceae; species Fusobacteriaceae bacterium. Next base: position 60,771 of record JAISTB010000039.1, read on the forward strand.
ACTTCCTTCAAGAGCGGCACGACCTCTTTTTTCAGCGCGCCGAAGAAAATGTCCAGTTGCTTTGTGTCCATGCCCTTTTCATATTGCTCGAGGTTGATGTCGTAGAGGGTCTTTTCCTTTTTGAAGGCCGCGTCCTTGGTCTCGTACTCATAGCGGGCGAATTTCTTGCTGTAGTCGAAGATCTTTTGCAGCGTCTTGGCAAACATGCCGAAATCCCCCTTGGCCTTGGCTTTCTGCCACAGGGGCTGGGCTTCGGTCAGGAGCTCTTTGTAAGCCTTGTATTCGGCGGGGGGAATGAGGCTTATGCGCGTCATGTCCTCGGTCAGGACTTCCGTTTCCCGCCGCAGGACGGGACTCAGGTCAGCCTTGTTTTTATTGAAAAAGGCGAGGATTTTTTTCAGTTTGTCGGAAGTCAGGATGTCGTAGCTCTTCATGGCGTAATAGCCCATGAGCTTTGAAAGCAGAGCCACGCCGCCTTCAGGGGCGATGGTTTCCAGCTCCCATTGCAGCATGGTGGTCGTCGCCTCGATCAGGTTGTATTCCGTCATCAGGTCCTTGTATTGCTTTGTGTATTCCGTCAGGGTCAGTTCTTTTTTTGCCATGGGTCACCTCTTGTGTGGGATTTTTTGCTTTGCGAATTTGGCTAGTTGTTTTTCTTCTTCCATTCGAGGGGGTAAACGGGGTTCCGCTCCCGCCAGAAGCCCTTGCGGGCGTTTTTGGCCTCGGTCTCGGTCTTCCGGTACACATCTTCCTTCGTGGGCTTGTAACCCCGATAAAACCAGGCGTTTCCCTCGCGGATCATCTCGAGGTTGATGTCGTCGCCCTTGAAATAGACCCGTCCGAGGATCCGGTTGTACTGGTCAATGTCGATTTTTTCAATATCCACGGTCTCGCCCTCGATCCGCTGCGCCAGATAGCGCTGGGACTGCCTGCCGTAGGATTGGTTGAGTTCCGGGGCCTCGATGGCGTACATGCGGATCCGTTGCCGCTTGCCGCCCACGTCCACCGTGAAGGTGTCGCCGTCATGGACGTTGATGACCCGGGCGCGGATGTCGTATTTTTGGGGTTGACCGCAGGCGGCGGTTACGAGAAACAAGGCGCAGAGGAGAGCGCCGAAGAATTTTTTCATCTTTCCTCCCGAATAGGTTTTTTTGGTTCCATGCCTAATCATAGCATATCCGCGGGGATTTTGCAAATTTTATAGGGAAATTTCCGGCTGAGTTCCCACTTCCGGATGCTCTTTCTCCCACTTGGCGCGTTGGGCGAGAATCAAGGCAAGGATTTCGTCGTAGCTTTCCTTGGACATCATTGTCCCGAAAGAATAATCGGTGTTCTTTGTGGAAAGCCACATTCCACGCACTTTTTCCGGTTTTTTAAGTATTGTATTGTTGCTTATGTTTAATAGAACGATCGGGGAAAATTTCCTGAAATATTTTGGGCAAATATGATGAAACAAGCTGGAAAATTCTATATTTGCTGTGCTGTTGTATTTCAAGAGCAGACTGCTGTCATTGGCAAAGACGACTTCTTTGAAGGGTGTGACAAACGGGCGAAAATAGTTGCGAATCGTTATAAAATTATCAGCAATCACCATTTCTTCAAATGAATTGTAAGAGTATTGCTTAAAAAAGCTATCTAATATTGCAATCATGCTGTAGAACAAAGTAAAATATACAAAAATTAAGAAATTCTCATTAGATGTAAGCTTACAAAGAACGAAAAAAAACTGCCGAAATAACTATAAAAATTATAGGTTTTCAATGCCGTTATAGCTGTAGTGCTTGAGGATGATTTTTTCTTTTTCAGTCACGAAGCGAAAATTTCTCTCCATCAACGTCCTTCTCTTCCCTGTTATATTGCAATAAAACTCCGCCGATGTCAAGTTTTAATTCATCCGCCTCGACTTTGGCGCCGCTGAACGTGGCGTTTCCGCTGGTATTTACAATAAATCCTCACCTGCTTTTGTCCGGTGATATCTTCCGGGTGAATTTGATGTTTACTTGTGACTCAAAAAAGTTCAATTAATGAAGAAGTATTCGGGTATAAAATCAGTCAACATATTGGGTAGCTCCAACTCGGTTCCGTTCTTCCAGAATTTGATCTTGTATTTGTTGTCGTCAACTTGAAATCCTGCGATATAAATATTGCCGCCGATTACTTTTATTGCAGCCGCTTCTCCCGAGGACAATACATGCTCAATTCCATTGATCCAGAGAAGGGCCGTCGGGTTTTTGGGGTGGTCGTCCCGATAACCCGAGCCTGCAATGTATACGGTATTATCTTCTACCGCCAATGCTGTGGCTTTCGCGCTTTTGAATTTTGAAGTCAAAACTGATTTTTTCCCGTTTTTCCAAAAAACCGGCGTATAAATATAGCGCCCGCGTAAAGTATGTCGTGAATTTGTGCCTGCAAGGTAGGAATCATCACCAAGAAAAAGCATTCCACTGCTTTTTATCCAAGCTGATCCGGGCTCTTCAAGCGGAAACTCATCCCCATTTTTCAGGAGAACGGTATATTCAGCATTTTTATATGTAGCAGGAGAGAATTTTGGCATATTCGGATCAAGCCAAGCAGTAATAAAGACATCATCTTCGGAAACATGTATTCCTTGCGCATGAAACATTTTTCCATGGCCGGTATCCGTCACCACAGTCTTTTTTCCATTTCTGTAATAATACAGTTTATGCAGCGCGCTCTTTAAAACGTAAACTCCGGATTCATTTGCAAAAATATCCACGAGCTGACCGGTATCTGGCGTATCTTCCGTTATTTTTTCCGGAATCCCATTAATCCAGACTGTTTCAATTCCGTCCTTCAATCCGATCAAATAGACATTTTTTTTATAAACGGTTATACCTCTGATCCATACGTTTTTTGCATCTTCTGAAATAGATTCTACATGTCCGCTTTTCCATAGATAACTATAATCATGGTCTCGGCCATAGATGTATTTTCTTCCAACGACAAAGAGGTCCGGTTCTTTGCTACTGGAAAATGTATGGGTAAAAGCGCAACACACAAATAGAATGTGCAAGCAAAAGGCTTTGACTACTCTCATTTTTGTCTCCGGGAAGAAAAACTCAGATAGCTTTTCCTAGTAACTCCTAGTTTGACAATATATAACAACTACAAAAACTAAGAATTCAGTGATAAGAATTTTCCAATCGAATATTTTGTATTCTTCGTTTAGCAATTTCTTTTCTTCACTGTTCATCAGAATCCTCTGATCGTTTCTTTTCATTACCCACATATTCGAATGTCTGCCTTCGCGCTTCGTGAGTTTTATCCGGTCCGTCGGGCGAGAATCAAGTCGCCCCCTTCCCTTTATTATTGCAACAAATTCCCAAAATGTCAAGTTTTTCTTCATTCGCGGAATTGACAAAAATCACCGGATATGGTAATATTAGGGTATACTTGACCGGCTTGCAGAATTATTGGCAGGCTGTTTTTAGAAGAAGTCCGGGCGGACTTGACGATCAGGAAACCGGGGTGAAAAAAATGACAAGCAAAGAAAAACATCTGGTCATGATCCATGGACTCATGGGATCAAGCCATTACTACAATCCTGCTCATCGTATAGGAGGATTTACCGTCCACACGCCTGACTTACTGGGCTATGGATCTCGCGCCTTTGCGTGCGACGCTACCCGCTTTTCATTGCAAATGCAGGCCGATGATATCGTGAATTATATCGCGGAAAATATCACGGACTGTGAATCGCCCGTTTTTCTCATTGGCCACAGCATGGGAGGCGCCATAGGATTTCTTGCGGCGCAAAGGATTCCGGAGCGCATAAGCGGCTTTATCAACGCCGAAGGCAATTTTACCCTGAAAGACGCTTATTGGAGCGGACAAATCGCGAAGCAGGATTTTTCGAGCTACAAGGCGGAATATGAAAAAATGCAGAACGACCCGGCGGCCTGGCTCGAATCCATGGGGTCTCCATTCGGAAACCTGGAATGGGCGAACGAAATCCTGCACAACCAGCCGGCTGAAACCGTCTACGGCATGTCGAAAGCCCTTGTGACCGAAACCGGAACAGCTCAATATGAAAATACCGTTCGCGAGGTCGTGGAATTTCCGGTTCCCCTGTATTTGATTTCCGGAGAAAAATCAATCTGCGGCTGGGATGTGCCTGAATTCGTTCTGAAAAAGGCCGTTTCCAACATCGTGATCCCAGGCGCCGGGCATAACATGATGTTTGACGCTCCCGGTGAATTCTGCCGGATTGTGCAGAGGATTGTTTTGCAGCGGGAAAATTTTTAATTAAAATCAATCATACAAGGAAGTATGCAATGAAAGGGACAAATATCGCAAAATTACCCGGAATGATGTTCTTCATTCTGTCGATAAGCGGAATGACCGCATCCGCCCCCAATCCAACCGTGTACATTACGCCCACTGGCAGCGTCTACCACCTGTACCGGGAATGTCCGAGGATCGCGGGCAGCAAAAACGTCAAGTCCGTATCTTTGAAGAGCGTCAAGGACAATCGCGGCAAATGTCGCGTGTGCGTTGAAAACGAGGAAATTCTGGAAATCGCGGAAGAGGAAGGGATTTCTTTCGAAGAAGCCCAAGAAAGATACGACAACGGCGGTTACGACGAAATCAAAGAAATCATGGATGAAGAAGGCGTCGATTACGAAGAAGCCAGGCAAATGTATGAAGATGAAGAATATGATTGGTGAAAAGGAGAACCCCCATGACTTATGAATGTTACGAAGACGGTATCTTATATAAGATCTTCGAAGATGACGAACAAGCCGGTAAATGGCTTGCCGCTCGTAAAATAGCCAATTCTTCCGGTATTTTCCAAATAATGGAGGTCGATGATTCCGGCGCTGTAGACCAGCATTATATTGAAAAAATCGGCAAGGCAGGAAAAACGGAAAAAGAAATGCAACGCCTTTACGTTGCTGTGCATGAGACAGCGGTGAAAAAGGCGCAAGAAGGCAAGATCGATACGAGAGTGAAAAAGCTCTATTATTGCGGCGATTATGATGAAAACAGTCTTATCTCTCTTAAATACTACGTTGACATTGTCAATGCGGCGGCCGGTAAAATTATCGCGATTACCGCAACGGGGCCGGAGACAGGAACGATAGTCTATTCGCTGCCCGTAGATGTAAGCGACGGCGACGAAAAGGACTAAGTGCTATACCGATGGTTTAAAAGATATCGCTCCAGCTTCTTTGATTCTTTTGGGGGGGCAGACGTTTGATTATTTGCAAAAACCTTCCGGACATGCGTGTTCGGGAGGTTTTTTTATTATTCACATCAGACGACAAGATTGTACTGGCTCATATCAGGGAAAATTCAAGAGGAAATTTGTCCGATATTGGATTTTTTTGTATCGTGGTCATACGTTTTGATGTAATTGTATACATAAATGTCAAATATTTCCATTATTTGACACCGATAGCCCATGTGTTTTTGATATAGTGAAGTAGCATAAAAACTATTTCAAGCAGATTTGACGCTTGTTCCGCAACACATTTACAGGAGGCGTAATGAACAAAAAACCGTATTATTTCGTAGTTCTTTCTTTGATTTTCTGCCTGATCAGCATGATCGCAACAAATCTCATTCACACAGACTTTGGGAATGCAAAACGTGAAAAAGCGCGAATTGTTTCCCGTACCGGCCATATATTGAGCATCGATATGCTGATTCCAAAGACAGCGACCGCCAAGACGCCGGCCCCGACAATTATCGTGGCTCATGGCGGGAATAACATCAAAGAAATGATGAGTTCCTTCAAGATTGAATATGTCCGGCGGGGGTACGTCGTCATGGCTATTGATCTCTACAGCCATGGTGAATCGGAGAGTTTACCTCAATCTCAGTGGCTGGATGGAGGACGCGGAATGTATGACGCGGTTCAGTACGCTCTTACGATTCCATTTGTTGATAAGGAGAATATCGCACTCGTCGGATTTTCTCGCGGCGGAGCCGCTTCCAACGAATCTATTCAGATCGACAACAAGTCCGAAAAGCACGTGATAAAAGCTGCGTACCTCGTAAATAGCGACGCCGTGTACAAAAACAAAGAAGGCGCATACATCGACATCTATGGAAGCCGCGATGTCGGGATCAACGCGGATACATTCGACGAGTTTTTCTTTACGGAAAAAAATGTTGCCGCTACAACATACTCAAACGACGCCAATCGTTATGTCAGACCGCAAACATCGCCAGTAGACTATGTTATCAACAACAGCGCCCAATCTTTTCTGTCGTTTGGTGAAGATCCAACCGCACAGACTGAAAAAAGAAAAGCTGAAACAGTTTATACGAAAACGTATTCAGATGGCGAAGGATCGCGGATAATCAACGTTGTAAAACTTGTCCACATTCAAGGTATTCATTCGAAACAGGTTGTTGGAAATACACTCAAATTTTTTGAAAGAGTTATGCCGACCACCCTAAATAAAGACGCCTCAGACCAGATCTGGCCGACGAATTCACGTTTTGGACTCTTGGGCCTGATTGGACTTTGTATGTTCGTAGTATCCTCGGTTTGGCAACTGGCACGTTCAAAACCCTTTGCCTCCCTGGATCAAGGCGGACCGGCTACGATGGGGAGCACGCCGGATACTACAGGGAAAATCTGGTTTTGGGGCTCTCAGCTTGCAACGATCCTGTTTGCGACATTCAGCCTGGTATATTATACAAAATTAGGGTTCAATACATACAGAAACAGTTTCTTTCTTTCGTCAAACGGCTTTTATTATGGTCTTTGGGGAGCTACCGTAGGCGCCTTTGGGCTTCTTCTCTGCTTTATATGCTACCAGTGCTATGGAAAAAAGAATGGTTTCGATCTGAAAGCCTGCGGCTTGGTAACTTCGTGGGGAAACATCGTGAAATCAATCTTGGTCGCAATTATCGTTGCGATCGGCACATATTTAATCGTTTTCGCCGCCCAATATATTTTTAAAACCGAATTCATTTGGTTCAAATGGATTGCCTGCGCTTTCGGAGCGGAAAAAATTCCCCAGATGCTTAAATATTTACCGTTCTATGTTGTCTTCTACCTTTGTATCTCCATAAGCACAAATTGCTTTAACTATAACGGGGTCATCGGTAAATCCAAGTGGATCAACCTGATCGTTTTGGCAATATTGAATACTCTACCGCCTGTTATCATCATGAGCTATCAGTATATTACCTTTGCCAGATCCGGCCTGAACGCGATGATTGGCGGAAACGCCTCCACCGGGAACAATATGATTACGCTGATCCCTGTGATCTTCGTGGCAACAATCATCAATCGAAAAATATATGACCGGACGAAAAATCCTTATCTTGCGGCCATTACGACGGCCTTGGTTTTGACCATCCAATCCGGCATTATCAATGAAACAATTCCTGTAATCGCAAAAGCAGTGCAGTAGGGCGCGGCCATACCCTCGGAACAAAAAAAACTCCGAGCCCCATTTCCGGCGCTCGGAGCGAAAAGATCCGCTTATCTTTGATTTTGGCTGGGGCGGTTGGATTCGAACCAACGCATGACGGAGTCAAAGTCCGTTGCCTTACCGCTTGGCGACGCCCCATTGTTCAACTTATCCTGTAAAATTTTATCAAGTATTCGGCCTTTTGTCAAGTCTTATTTCAGCACGATCCTTTTTTCGCCGAAAAGCCCGTTGACTTTCCGGATAAAATCCGGACTCGGGTGGATCTTGTACTGGCTGGGTTTTAGCTGTCTGGCCTGACCTTCGCGGTAGGCGAAGACCACCCGGGTTTCGCCGGGATTTTCCCTCATGTAGTGCTTCAGCATCTGAAATTTGGCCTTGTCGTTCTCCGTGATCAGGATGTAGGAGGTAAAATTTTTCTCCCTCACGATGTCCTCAAGGAAACGGATGCGGTTCACGACAAGTTTCTGCGTCTCCTGGTCCTTGAAGTAGTCCGTCTGCATAAAGCCGTCGATGTAGACGGCTTTTCCCTCTGTCAGGATGTGGGCGCATTCCTTGTAGGTCTTGGGAAAGACGGTTCCTTGCAGGATGCCCGTATAATCTTCGAGAAAAAATGTCGCCATGAGATCGCCTGTTTTTTTGGTTACGATTTTTTTCAAATCCCGCAGGATTCCGCAGATTTTGATATTGGTCGGGCGGGATTGCTCTTCCCGGATCGACAGCGTCGTGTCGAGTTTGTAGCTTTCGATCAGGTCCTTATAGACATCCAGCGGATGGGAACTGAAATAAAACCCGAGATATTCTTTCTCCAGTCTCAGTTTTTCCGTCAAGTCAAAATCGGGCGACTCGGGCAGCACAAAGGCGCCCAGCCCGCCCTTGTTTTCCCCGAAAAGCCCCATTTGCCCGATGGGATCGGCGGCCATGCGGTTGGCGTACTCCATGACCTTCTCGATGGCGATATGCTTCTGTTTGCGGTTTCCAGGAAGCGAATCCAGCGCCCCCGCCAGGATCAAGGCCTCGAGGCTTTTTTTGTTGAGCCCGTGTTTGAGCGTCCGGACGACGAAATCCTCATAACTTTTGAAAGGCCCTTTTTGCCCGTACTCTTCGACGATGCCCTTGACGACGTTCCAACCGACATTTTTGATGGCGGTCAGCGAAAACACAATGCCTTCGCTGTCCGCGGTAAAAATCACGCCGGCTTTATTGACGTCGGGGAGATTGAGCCGGACTTTACGGGCCCGGGCGTCGGCAATATAAAAGGCCACTTTTTCGATGTTGCTGATTTCTGAGGTCAGAATGGCCGCGTAATATTCTTTGGTGTAGTTGATCTTGAACCAGGCCGTCCAGTAGGCGATCAGGGCGTAGGCGGCTGAATGGGACTTGTTGAAACCGTAGCCGCCGAATTTATCGATGAGGTCATAGACCCGCCCGGCGGTTTCTTCTGGGTATCCCCGGCTCAAGGCCCCGGCCACAAAGCGGTCCTTGTTTTTTTTCATGGTCTCAAAATCTTTTTTTCCCATGGCCCGCCGCAGAATATCGGCCTCGCCGAGGGAATAACCCGCCATGCGGCTCGCGATTTTCATGACCTGCTCCTGATAGAGGATCACGCCATAGGTTTCTTTGAGAATGTCCTCAAGGGTCTCATCGGGATATTTGATCTCCGAAATTCCGTGGCGGCAGTTGATAAAGTCATCGACCATGCCCGAACCCAGAGGGCCGGGCCGGTACAGGGCAAGAATCGCGATGATGTCCTCAAAACGGTCGGGTTTCAGCCTTTGCAGGATGCGCCGGACACCCGCCGATTCCAATTGAAAGACGCCCGAAGTATCGCCGGCGGAAAGCATTTGATAGACTTTGGGATCATCGAGGGCGATTTCATGGATATCGACGGCCGGTCCTCCGCCCGCTTTGATGGAATCCACGCAGCGCTGCAGAATCGTCAGATTGCGAAGGCCAAGAAAGTCCATCTTCAGAAGGCCGAGGCTCTCCAGATCCTTGGCTTGATACTGTGTCGAGGACGTTTTCGTCTGATTGTCGCTGTAGAGGGGAACCGTTGTCGTCAGCGGATCCTTGGTAATCACAATGCCCGCCGCGTGTACGGAGGCGTGACGCACTCTGTTTTCGAGACGCTCGGAAATCTCCACGACTTCCCTGAGCTCCCGGTCGGTTCGGCAGAGCTCCCTGAATTCTTCCGAATTTTCCTTCATCTGGGCCAGACTGCTGTTGAAGGGAATGAGCTTTGTCATGGCGTCAATCTTGTACAGCGGCACGTCGAGGACACGCCCCACGTCCCGGATGACTGCCCTCGCCTTCAGCGTTCCGAATGTGATGATCTGGGCGACCTTATCGTCCCCGTATTTTCGCGTCACATATTCGACGACCTCTTTCCGCCGTTCCTGGCAGATATCTACGTCGATGTCGGGCATGGAAATCCGCTCGGGATTCAGGAAACGCTCGAAAATGAGGTTGTAGCGGATCGGATCCACTTCGGTGATCCCGAGGGCGTAGGCGACGATGCTGCCCGCGGCCGAGCCCCGGCCGGGCCCGATGGGAATCCCCTGCTTTTTGGAATAATCGATAAAATCCCACACAACCACAAAATATCCCGCATAGCCCATTTTTTCGATGATTTCCAGCTCATAACGGGCCCGCTCTTTGATTTCGGCGGTGAGTTTTTCGCCGGGCCAGCGCTTTCTGAGTCCTTCTTTGACCAGTTGCTTCAGGTAGCCCTCTATGGTCATGCCTTCGGGGACGTCGTAGTCGGGAAATTTGAACACGTCAAACTGTATGTTGATATTGCAGCGTTCGGCGATCCGCATGCTGTTTTCGACCGCTTCCCGGTACGGTTCGCCCAATTCCCGCAGCACCTCCTCCCCGCTTTTCAGATAGAGGCCCTCTGTTTCCATCCGCATCCGGTCACGGTCGCTGAGCTTTGCCCCTGTCTGGATGCAAAGAATCACGTCCTGCAGCACGTGATCGCCGTAGTTGACGTAGTGGGTATCGTTTGTAGCCACAAGGGGGATATGGTATTTTTGCGCCAGGGCAAAGAGCTTTTCATTGATGGCCCGCTGCTCCCGGATGCCGTTGGCCTGAACTTCGAGAAAAAAGTTGTCGGCCCCGAAAATGGATTGGTATTCCCGGAGCGCGCCTTGAATTTTGTCCTCATTTTCGTAGGCGAGGAGCCGCTGGGGAATCTCGCCCTGCATACAGGAAGAAAGAGCGATCAGGCCCTTGGCGTGGGCGGTAAGCGTCGCCTTGTCCACCCGGGGTTTTTTGTAAAAGCCCTTCGTATAGCCGAGGGAGCTTATTTGCAGCAGGTTTTCATAGCCTTCCGTCGTCTCCGCCAGCAGGATCAAATGAAAAATCCGGCCGTCCCTTTCGGTCATGGCAAATTCGGAAACATAGGCCTCAAGACCGATCAGGGGCTTGATCCCCTTGGCCTTGGCTTTTTTGTAAAATTCCATAGCGCCGAACATATTGCCGTGATCGGTAATGGCGAGGGCCGTCATGCCCAGTTCCCGGGCCCTGTCGAGATAATCGCCTATGCGGCCGACGCCGTCCAGGAGGCTGTATTCCGTATGTAAATGCAAGTGGGTAAAAGGTATCATGGGGACTCCTTCAAGAAAGGCGCAAACGTACGAGTTCCGCGAAGAATTTCGCTCCGGTCTCCAGCATATCGTCGTTGTAATCGTAGAGCGCGTTGTGGAGCGGGATATTGTTTTGGGGGGAGGGATCTCTCCCCGTCCCCAGGAAAACGATACAGCCCGGAATTTTTTCAAGGAAAAGGCCGAAATCTTCCGAGGCCATGGCGGGCTCGCAGGGGACGACGACATTTTCACTGCCAACGATATTGCGGGCGGCGGCCACGGCGTTGGCGACGGGTTCCGCCCAATTGATCGCGGGCGCGAACTCATGCGTATAGGAAAAGTCGCACAAAGCCCCGTGCATTCGGCAGATGTTGTCGCAGAGCGTCCGCATCCGTTCTTCAAGCAACGCCTGTACAAGCGGGGTGAAGCTCCGGGTATCGCCTTTTATGGTCACATGGCTCGGAATCGCGTTCCGGACGCCGTCGGTTTCCAATTCCGTACAGGAAATAACGGCGGTTTCCGTCGGCGGCACATTGCGCGAAACCACGGTTTGGAGCGCCAGAATGATCTCGGCCGCCGTCACAAGGGGGTCTACCCCGATATGGGGGCTCGAGGAATGGGATCCCTTTCCGGTGATTTTAATCGTAAAGTCGTCTTCGCTGGCCATAATGCCGCCGGTACGGGTCTGAATCGTCCCCGCGGGAAACGTCGGTATATTGTGGAATCCGTAAATTTCATCGAGCGGGAATCGCTCAAGGAGCCCTTCTTCCAGCATGGCCCTGGCCCCGTAGCCGGGTTCTTCGGCCGGTTGAAAGATAAAACGGACGGTCCCGGAAAAATTCCTTTGCCGCGAGAGCAAGCGGGCAGCGCCAAGGAGCGTCGCCATATGTCCGTCATGGCCGCAGGCGTGCATCCGCTCGGGATTGATTGACGCCCAGGGCCGGTCGCCCTTTTCCGTCATGCAGATGGCGTCCATGTCGGCCCGGATTCCGATGACGGTCCCGCCCGGACGGCCCGCGAGGTTGGCCACAAGGCCCGTCCTTCCGACGCCGCGATGAACCTCAAGTCCCATAGCTTCAAGCTCCGCGGCCAGATAAGCCGCCGTTTCCTTTTCTTCAAAGGCGCTCTCGGGATGCTTGTGCAAATGACGCCGCCAGCGGATCAATTCCTCCCGGAAATCTTTGTTTTTCTGCGTTTTTTCCATGCCAGTCCCTCCCGGTCTCTGTCGCTTTCTTATATTATACAGGGAAACGGGGCAGAAATCAAAAAGAATCTGCGGGGAGGGGGAAAATGCTTATTTTTCTTTACTTTCAGCGCGCTATCGGGTATAATTGGGAAAACCGCAAAAGGAGGACTTCATGAAACTCATTATTCCCCCAAGCAAAAGAAAGAATCAGGGACATTATTCTCCCGGCGTCATCGCGGGAAATCTGCTCTTTATCTCCGGCCAGCTTTCTGTTGATCCCGATACAGGGTCTTTCTTCCGCTTCTTGATGATTCCTGGCGGAAAATTACGCTGGGCGAAGGAATGACGCCAATCATTCCCTTTGACGAAAATGTACTCCTCAAAATGGACTATTATATGCCGACGCTTTCCTTTAAAGACCGCGGCGCGGCCGTCTTAATTTCTCATTGCAAGGCTATCGGCGTCACTTCCGTCGTTCAGGACAGCAGTGGCAATGCGGGCAACAGCGTGGCCGCCGGTCTGCATAACAACAGATACGATTTTGACGAAAGTTGTCTCTTGGCAGGCGTCAAGAGTTGCCTTGCCTTGGCGGGCCATTTTTCGGAGCGAAAAATCTGAAAATCACCACAAAAACATGCCAACAAGCGCCGAAGCGCTTGCTGGCATTCTTGAGAGCTCTTCCGTGGGTCATGAGTCTCGCGGAATCTCCCACCCCCAGTTTACAGTCCGTTTCGATACCCGGTACCTTCCGCGCGAAACCGGTACCTCGCGGCTTTCTTCGTTCTTCTATAACAAACAAAGCCCTTCAAATCGAAGAGCTTCGTCTGTTGTATGGGGTATTTTCGGGTAAAATTTTTTCTCTTCGGTTTGGTAGACTATATTATAGCGAAGCGGAAAGCCCGTGTCAATATTTTTTTGTTTTGTTGCTCTAATTTTTCTCCGAAAGCGCTTATAGTGGCTTTTTGTTCACTTTTCGCCCAAAATATACCAAAATTGACTAGTGTTTTTTTCTCAAAAATATTTGTACATATCCCCGGTCAGCCCGACGATTTCCTTGGCTTCGGCCACTTTTTTCATGGCGATGGCCCTGGCCTTCTTTCCGCCTTCCCGCAGGACATCCCGCACATAGTCCATGTTGCGGACAAGTTCCTCCCGCTTTTCTCTGGCCTGTCCGAAATATTCCATCATGGCCGCCAGCAGTTCTTTTTTCGCGTCGCCGTAGCCGAAATTTCCGGCCAGAAATTTGTCCTTGAGGGCGTTCTGTTTTTCGACCGAAGCCACGAGGCGATAGAGGGCCGAAATATTGTTTTCCGGGTTTTTCGGCTCCTCCAGCGGCGTCGAATCCGTCACGATGCTCATAATCTGCTTTTTGAGTTCTTTAGCCGGAGCGAACATGTTGATGGTATTGCCGTAGGACTTGCTCATCTTCTGCCCGTCCGTACCGGGAACGACGGCCACGTCGTCGAGAATCAGCCCTTCGGGGAGCTTGAAAAAGTCCACGTTGTATTGCTGATTGAATTTGGCCGCGATATCGCGGGTCATTTCCATATGCTGCTTCTGGTCCTTCCCCACGGGAACCACGTCGCTGTCGTAAATCAGGATGTCGCAGGCCATGAGGATCGGATAGCAGAAAAGTCCGGCATTGGGCAGGATATTTTTCGCGATTTTGTCTTTGTAGGAATGGGAGCGCTCCAAAAGCCCCATGGGCGTAAGGCAGGACAGAATCCAGGTCAATTCCGTATGCTCCGGAATGTCCGACTGGATGTAGATCGTGGATTTTTCGGGATCAAGCCCGCAGGCCAGCCAGTCGAGGATGATGTTTATGGTGTTTTCCCTGACTTCGGCCGGGGCCGGGAGCGAGGTCAGCGAATGGTAGTCCGCCACGAAGTAAAAACACTCATATTCGCCGCTGTTCTGGTGGTCCACAAACTGTTTGATGGCGCCGAAATAATTGCCGATATGCAAAATGCCGCTTGATTGTATTCCCGATAGACTTCTTTTCATGCCCTTGACCTCTCTTGTTTAATAGATTTTTCGCAGTTCCTGTATCTTCGCCACGACGTCTTTTTTGTCGAGCTCCAGCGTTTCGCCGGTTTTTCTGATTTTGAGCTCCACGACGCCCTGGGCGGCTTTCTTTCCCGCGATGACTTTGAAGGGAAAACCGATCAGATCCGCGTCCTTGAATTTGAAGCCCGGTCGTTCCTCCCGGTCGTCCATGGCCGTATCGACGCCGGCGTCGTTGAGGGCGCCGTAGAGTTCTTCGGCCAGAGCCGCCTGCACGGGATCCGAGACATTGGCGGGGATCACGTCAACCACATAGGGGGCGATGACGCTGGGCCAGATAATCCCGTCGGCGTCGTTGTGCTGCTCGATGGCGGCGGCCATGGTCCGGGAGACCCCGATGCCGTAGGTCCCCATAATGATGGTCTGCGCTTCGCCTTTTTCGTCGAGAAAGGTTGCGTTCATGGGCTTCGTGTATTTGTCCTTGAGTTTGAAGATATGACCGGTCTCAATGCCCCGGGCGCTCATCAGGGGCGCGCCGCAACGGGGACAGGAGTCTCCCGTTTTCACCAGGCGGATATCGTCAATGCGCAGGGCGCTGTAATCCCTTCCGTAATTGACATTTTTGTAATGATAATCGACGCGGTTGCCGCCCGCCACGGCGTTGACAAGGTTTATGACGCTCTTGTCGGCAAGAATTTTGATGTTTGCGGCCGCAAGGTCATAGGGGCCGATATAGCCCTTGGCGAGTCCCGCGTCAGCGATTTCCGTATCGGTCAAAAGGGCCACGCCCAGCGTACCCAGCGCGTTTTTGAGCTTGATCTCATTGACGGCGAAGTCCCCGCGGATCAGAACCATCCAGATCTCGTCGGTGACCATGTCGCGGTACAGCATGGACTTCAGGGTCTGGGATTCGGGGATTCCTAAAAATACGGCAAGATCTTCGATCGTCGTCTTGCCGGGCGTAGATACCAGCTCCGGGGCAAGAAGCGCCTCCGTCGGGTTTTCAAAAGCGCTTACGGCCGCCTCCACGTTGGAGGCGTAGTCGCAGGCGTCGCAGTAGAGAATCTCGTCTTCGCCCGATTCGGCCAGCACGTGAAATTCTTTGGATCCCGTCCCGCCGATGGCCCCGGAATCCGCTTCCACGGCGCGGAATTTCAGGCCGCAGCGCTCAAAGATCCGCGAATACGTGTTGTACATTTTCTGAAACTCCTCCTCGAGGGACTGCAAGTCCCGGTGGAAGGAATAGCTGTCTTTCATGAGAAATTCCCGTCCGCGCATGAGACCGAAACGGGGCCGGCGTTCGTCACGGAATTTCGTCTGGATCTGATAGAGATGGAGCGGCAGCGATTTGTAGGACGAGATGTCGTTTCTGACAATATCAACGATGACTTCCTCATGGGTGGGACCCAGGGAAAAATCCCGCTCGTTTCTGTCCTTGAGCCGGAACATTTCGGGGCCCATGGCCGTCCAGCGGCCGCTTTCCTGCCAGAGTTCCGCCGGTTGCAGCACCGGCAGAAACAGTTCAATGGCCCCCGCCCGGTTCATTTCCTCCCGGACGATGGTCTCTATTTTTTTCAGGGTCCTCAGGCCCAGCGGCAGAAAAGAGTAGACGCCGCTGGCGAGTTTTTTGATCATCCCCGCCCTCAGCAAAAGCTTGTGGCTGATGACCTCGGCTTCCTTGGGCGTTTCTTTCAATGTTTTGACATATCCTTTGCTGAATCGCATATTTCCTCCAATCGATAAAAGCCTTCCGCTTTCGTGTTCGCAAAATTACACTATATTCTATCATAAAACCCGGAAAAAAAGCAACAGCTTTGTCGTGAAAGACGCGTCAAAAAATAAAAATCATTTTATTGACTTTATCCGGCGAGTATGGTATATTGTGTATTAGCAATGAATAATCGTACATAAGCGACAGATATTACCATATAATGTCCTATTTCGGGACAAAATTCAGGAGGAATGAAAAATGAAAAGACTGAGTTTGTTTTTAGGCGCATTGGTGGTTTTGGGTTTGGCAACCGTGGGCAGTACAACCGTGCAGGCCGCCCCGAAGTACAAGATCGGGTTTACGGCATACAAGTACGACGACAATTTCATTGCACTTGTCCGCAAAGTTGTTGAAGGCGAGGCCGCCAAGGAAAAAGACAAGTTTGAGCTGCAGGCCAACGATTCCCAGAACAGCCAGCAGACACAGAACGATCAGATCGACGTTATGCTCTCCAAAGGCGTAAACGCTCTGGCCATCAACCTCGTGGACAACGGGGCCGCCAAGACTGTTTTGGACAAGATCAGCAAGGAAAAAATTCCCGTTGTGTTCTACAACCGGAAGCCCAGCGATGAAGCCATGGCTTCCTATGACAAAGTGTACTATGTGGGCACCGATCCCAACGCCCAGGGCATCGCCCAGGGCGAATTGATCCTGAAATACTGGAAAGCCCATCCCGAAGCCGACTTGAACAAAGACGGCAAAATCCAGTATGTGCTCCTCAAAGGCGAGCCGGGCCATCCCGACGCCGAAGCGAGAACAAAATACGCTCCCGAGACCATCAAGAAAGGCGGCGTAGACGTGGTGGAGCTCCATCAGGATACGGCCATGTGGGATACGGCCCAGGCCAAAGACAAGACCGACGCGTGGCTCTCGGGCCCCAACGGCGACAAGATTGAAGTCATCATCTGCAATAATGACGCCATGGCATTCGGCGCGATCGAATCGGCCAAAGCTCTCGGCAAGAAACTGCCCATATTCGGCGTAGACGCGCTGCCCGAAGCTCTCGTCAAGATTGAGACCGGCGAAATGGTCGGAACAGTCCTGAACGACGCCAAGGGACAGGGCTTCGCGACCTGGAAACTGGCGGCGAACCTGGCCGAAGGCAAGAAACCCACCGAAGGAACGGACATCAAGCTCGAAGGCAAAGAAGTGCTCGTTCCCAGCGTAGGGATCGACAAAGACAACGTGAAAGAGTACAAATAAAAAACGGCGCGTGTCTTCTCGATGAGCGAAAGAGATGAGAGTACAGTAAAATGAATAGCGAGAAGGGAGATGAATCATCTCCCTTTTTCGCAAAGTTATGGAAAAACGAAAAAAGGGGTAGCGTATGAGTGAAGCATTTTTGCTGGAAATGAGCGGCATATCCAAGGAATTTCCGGGCGTAAAGGCTCTGGACAACGTCAGCCTGCAAGTCCGGGCCGGGACCGTGCACGCGCTGATGGGGGAAAACGGCGCCGGAAAGTCCACGCTGATGAAATGCCTCTTCGGCATTTACAAAAAAGACGCTGGGCAAATTTTCCTCGCCGGGAAGGAAGTCAATTTCCGCTCGTCCAAGGAAGCCCTCGATAATGGAGTATCCATGGTGCATCAGGAATTGAACCAGGTTTTGCAGCGCAACATCCTCGACAACATCTGGCTCGGCCGTTTTCCGATGAAGAGCCTTTTTGTGGACGAAAAGAAAATGTATGAGGATACGGTCAAAATTTTCAAGGACCTCGAAATCAATATCGACCCCAGGAAAAAAGTGGCGGACCTGCAGGTGGCCGACCGGCAGATGGTGGAAATCGCCAAGGCCGTCTCCTACAATTCGAAAATCATCGTAATGGACGAGCCCACTTCTTCGCTGACGGAGCGGGAGGTCTCCCATCTGTTCAAAATCATCAACAAACTTCGGGAAAACGGTTGCGGCATCATCTATATTTCCCATAAAATCGAAGAAATCCGGGCCATCGCCCAGGAAGTGACCGTGCTCCGGGACGGCAAATACATCGGGACCGAAAAAATCGAGGACGTGACGACGGACAAGATCATTTCCATGATGGTGGGCAGGGACCTGACGGACCGCTTCCCGCCCCGGGTGGAAAAAGAGATCTCCGAAACGCTTTTGGAAGTCGAAAACCTCACGGCGGCGACGCAGCCTTCGATCAACGACGTGTCCTTTGAGCTCAAAAAAGGCGAAGTATTAGGCATTGCAGGCCTTGTGGGGGCCAAGCGCACCGATATCGTCGAGACCATCTTCGGCATTCGCCAGCGCTCCAAGGGGACGATCCGGATTCACGGCAGAGCCGTCCGGAACAAGACCCCCCTTGAGGCCATCAAAAACGGTTTTTCCCTCGTGACCGAAGAACGCAGGGCCACGGGAATCTACAGTATGCTGAGCGTAAAATTCAACAGCATCATCGCCAATGTCCGGCAGTATATCGGAAAGACGAAAGTCCTTCTGGAAGAAGGGAAAATGAAGGAAGATACCAAGTGGGTCATCGACAGCATGCGGGTCAAGACCCCCTCCCAGAATACGAGTATCGGCTCCCTTTCCGGAGGGAATCAGCAGAAAGTGATCCTCGGCCGCTGGCTTCTGACGAACCCCGACGTGCTTTTGCTGGATGAGCCGACCCGGGGGATCGACGTCCTCGCCAAATACGAAATCTACCAGCTGATTCTGGACCTGGCTCGGCGGGGCAAGGGCATCATCATGATCTCTTCGGAAATGCCGGAGCTCTTGGGCGTGACCGACAGAATTCTCGTGATGAGCAACGGCCGGGTGGCGGGCATCGTCAACGCCACGGAAACAAGCCAGGAAGAAATCATGGCGCTTTCGGCCAAGTATCTATAAATACGAAGAGGGGAGTACGACATGAAGAAAGAAATGAATCTGAAAAAACTCTTGATCGAAAACGGCTTGTATACGGTGCTCATCTTGATTCTCGTGATGATCATCGTGCGGGAGCCCACGTTTTTGAGCATACGCAATTTCAAGAACATCCTGACCCAGTCCTGCGTCCGGGCCATCATCGCCCTGGGCGTCGCGGGTCTCATCGTGACCCAGGGAACGGACCTCTCGGCGGGCCGCCAGGTGGGCTTCGCGGCCGTCATTTCGGCGACGCTGCTGCAAGACATGAACGCCCCCAACAAATTGTTGAAAATCGGTGAAGTGGCCCTTCCCGTGGCGCTTCTGGTCGTGATTGCCGTGGGGCTTGTGATCGGTATGATCAATGGCTTCGTCGTCTCATATTTTGACATCCATCCCTTTATTGTGACCATGGGGATGATGACGGCGGTTTACGGGGCAAATTCCCTGTACTATGACTATGTGGGATCCGCCCCCATCGCGAGCTTCAGCGAAAAATACACGAAGTTCGCCCAGGAGAGCTTTCATTTGGGGAGCGTGTCGCTGCCTTACCTGATCCTCTACGCGGCCATCGCCACGTTCATCATGTGGGTGCTGTGGAACAAGACAAAATTCGGAAAGGATCTCTTTGCCGTGGGCGGCAACAAGGAAGCGGCCCGGGTGTCTGGCGTCAACGTGCTTCTGACCTTCCTCAAAGTCTACGCCCTTTCGGGCATTTACTACGCCGTCGGCGGCTTTCTCGAAGCGGGCCGGATCGGCTCCGCCACCAACAATCTCGGCAACATGTATGAGATGGACGCCATCGCGGCCTGCGTCATCGGCGGCGTGTCCTTCTACGGCGGCACGGGCAAGATATCGGGCGTCATCACCGGAGTGCTGGCGTTGACCGTCATCAATTACGGCCTCACCTATGTGGGCGTAAGGCCCTATTACCAGTACATCATCAAAGGCTTCATCATCGTGGCGGCCGTCGTCTTCGACTCCATGAAGCTCCGCCGGAAGAAATAAACGCCATGCTGTATCGGAAATTTTATGTGCATTTTACGGATACGGCGGGGGAAACCACGCTCTATACGAAAATAAGCGACGGAGAGGGCCGGAAGGCCCTTTATCCGGACGTCCTTCAAAGACATGAATTTCAAGAGGGGGAAATCCGCAGCGACGCTCTCTACGAGCTGGCGCTGGAGACCTTTTCCCGCTTTGCGCCCCACAGGATATACTTCTTCGGGGTCGGGAAAGACCACGGGCGGGCGGAGATTTTTGCGTGGCTGGACGGGATCGCGGACCGGGAGGAAGAGGAAAATCCCGAAGCCCAGACTTTTACCGCCGGGGAGGCCGAAGCGGAGCGACAGATCGCGGCGGGTTTCCACTTGACCGCCTCCATGGGACGGATGTTGAGGGAACTCTTGATTTACGGCAAATACGCCGGAAAAGATCTGACGGCGCTCCTTTCCCCCTATGTGGCGGAGGGCGGAGGCGCGAAACAAAGGGGGAAGGAAGTCCTTGAGGAAATCCGGAAAAAACTTGTGGATTGACGCCTTTTCCCGCGTCTATGTGGAAGAAGGGGCGGAATCTTTTCCGCTGACGGCGCAAATCCTCCGCAACCTGCCAAAGGCCGCCGTCATTCCCGTAGGCCGGTATGGGGAACTCTTTTCCCGGAAAGGACAGGATTTTCGCCTGCAAAAAAACGCGCCCCAGCTGATCCTCGCGGTCAAGCGGGAGGGGTTTTTCTTTCCCGGCGCCAAGGTCTGCGAAAATTTCGGGCGCGCCAATTTCTTTTACAGCTCCCAGATCCTCAACTGCCTTTATGACTGCGCCTACTGCTACCTGCAGGGGGTCTATGACTCGGCCAATCTCGTGGTTTTTGTCAACATTGAGCATACGTTCCGGGAAATTTCGACCTTTTTGTCCCGGGCGCCCATGTATCTCTGCGTTTCCTACGATACGGACCTGCTGGCTCTGGACCGCTTGACAGGCCTCGCCGAGCGCTGGTACGAGTTCGCGGAGACAAAGTCAAATTTAATGATCGAATTAAGAACAAAATGTTCTAATATAGGATTTTTAAGGCGCAAAGATGTAAATCCGAACTTTGTTCTCGCCTGGACGCTTTCCCCGGAGCGCGTGTGCGGCTTATATGAGCGGGGGAGCTCTTCCCTGAAGCAAAGGCTTGCGGCCCTGCGGGAAGCCGTCGATTTGGGGTATACGGTCCGGATTTGTCTCGATCCCCTGCTGGCCGTTCCCGATTTTGAAAAGTTGTACGGGGAATTGATCGAAGAAATTTTTTCCGTGGTCAAAGGCGACGAACTCCTTGATGTGAGCGTCGGAACCTTCCGGATCTCCGGCGAATACCTGAAGCGCCTGCGGAAAAACCGGCCGGACTGCGCGCTGACCCGCTATCCCTTTACGCTCCGCGACGGGGTTTATTCCTACCCGCCGGAAAAATCCGCGGCCATGCTGGGCTTCGTGCGGGGAAAATTGCTTCATTATGTCAGGGAAACGCAAATTTACATAACGGACTTTTAGCGCAGGATGAAAATATTTCCTTGCATTTTTTCATAATATCGTTTACTATATAACAAGAAAGCGACACATCACAGCGCGCTACATCAAATGAACCGGAGGAAAAAATATGAAAACACTGGAACTGGCAAAAAAATACCACGACTTTGTGGTTCAGATGCGGCGGGAATTCCACAAAAATCCCGAAGCGAGCATGAAAGAATTCAACACGCAGAAAAGGATCCGCGAGGAACTCGACAAGATCGGCGTGGAAAACGTTCCCTGCGGCGGAACAGGCGTTCTTGCCACGATCCGGGGCAAGCAGCCGGGTCTTACGGTAGCCCTCAGGGGGGATATCGACGCCCTGGCGGTCGTTGAGGAAAACGAAAAGGAATACGCCTCGACGGTACCGGGCCTCATGCACGCCTGCGGCCATGACAGCCACGGGGCCATGCTCCTTGGGGCCGCCAGGGTTTTGCAGGATATGAAGGACGAAATCAAGGGGACCGTGAAGTTTTTCTTCCAGCCCGGCGAAGAAGTGGGCCTAGGGGCTCTCGCCATGATCAAAGACGGCGCCCTTGAAGGCGTGGACGGCGTTATGGGGATCCACGTGTCGTCTGAGCTCCCTTCGGGCGTCATCAACGCCCAGGGCGGGCCGCGCATGGCTTCCGCCGATATGTTCAAGATCACGATCACGGGAAAGGGCGGTCACGGGGCTCATCCCGAGGAAACCATCGACGCCGTTGTCGTGGGGGCCGCCATGGTCATGAATCTCCAGACCGTCGTGAGCCGGGAATTCTCCCCTCTCGATCCTCTGGTGGTGACCGTGGGTTCGCTGAAATCGGGAACGAGAATGAACGTCATCGCGCCGACGGCCGTCCTTGAAGGGACTGTGCGCTATTTCCGGAGCGACTACGCCGAGCCGGTAAAGGCCGCCATCGAACGGATCATGAGGCTCACGGCCGAAACCTTCCGGGCCACGGCGGAGCTTGAATACAACTATCTGATCAGGCCCACCTACAACGACGAAGCGGTCGCCCTGATCGCGGAAAAGGCGGCGGCGGAAGCGGCCGGAGAAAAAAATGTCGTCAAAGCGCCCCTGACCACCGGCAGCGAAGACTTTTCGGAATTTTCCTCCCGGGTTCCCGGCGTCATGACGAGACTGGGAACGGGCGACGCGGCCAAGGGAACGGATTTTCCCCACCACCATGGTCGCTTTGACGTCGACGAGGACGCCCTGGTCTATGGCATAGCCTTCTACGCGCAATTTGCCCTGGACTTCCTCGCCGAATACAAAAAATAAGCGAAACCGGAAGCGAAAACAGAACAACAGCACACTGAGAGATGAGCGCAAAAGGTGAAAAACCCCTGCGCTCATGTTTTTCTCATAAAAATTTGTGCAAACGCGAAATTTTTGCTATAATACTAGGTGATAGCAAATTTTAAGAGGGAACAGGATGGCAAAGCAAAACCCAACAAGATACGATACGGTCTGGTTTGTTTTGAAGCCCGAAGGGGAAAAATACTACGTTCTCCCTTTTGACGCGGAAAAAAACAAGCTCGATCTTTCCGACCTGCCTCAAGGCCGCTACGACGAGAAGGCGACCCTTGTCCTTGAAGAGCTCGGGAACTTCCGGAAAGAGGTCTTTTTCGCGGGTTGGGGGGAACGAACCGAGGGAGACTACTGCCTCGACGACAATACGGGGATCCTCGATTATCTGACCGGTCTCGACAACTTTGTGGACGAAAATTATGACCCGATCCTTGTGGAAGAGGAGGGAAACACGCTGTCGCTGGTCATCAGCGAAGCCGAAGACAATGAAAACGAGCTGGTCTCGGAGATCCTGATCAACGACCAGTACAAAAATCCGCACATCATCGACGATGAGATCGCCATCGTCGGAAACCGGATATTTCTACTCGACGTGGAGGGGGACGGCTTCCATTCGCTGGACGAAGTCAGCTGCCGGATC
The DNA here is from genome assembly GCA_031272775.1 of Fusobacteriaceae bacterium. Lineage (NCBI taxonomy): Bacteria > Fusobacteriati > Fusobacteriota > Fusobacteriia > Fusobacteriales > Fusobacteriaceae > Fusobacteriaceae bacterium. The sequence continues at coordinate 84,051 of JAISTB010000039.1, forward strand.
GCGAAGGCGAACCTCGAGACCTTTCTCACGTTGACCATGCAGTTCTTCCCGGGGCTTTCCTTCGATTACCTCGATTATCAGGTGATTCAGGATTTGCCGCTGAAGCCGGAGCTCACGCTCCTGATCGAAAAAATCGCCCGGGATAAGAGCCTCTATCTGAAGATCGATCTTTCGGTTTCTTCTTTAGATTACACGTTTATCGCAAGTAACAAAATCACCAAAGTCGCCATCGTCAACGACATGGAGAAAAAAATCAATATCGCCGTCGTGGACCTCACGGGAATCCATGATTTGATTGACGAGATCACGAAAGTCCTCATCAAGCGGCAGAAAGAGGTCAAGGTCAGGGCGGGATTCTTTGTCGACGAGTCCCTGATCATCATGCAGGAAAAGCTGGCCAAGGAATTCGTCATGAAGGACCTGCTGCAATTCGCTTCGGTCTACAAGATCGAAGGTACGGACCGCCTGAAAAAATACAATATCCGCCCCGTAAAGCCCAAAATCGTCGGTTCCTTCGGGGAATCCATCGACTATCTCGACGGCGGCAAACTCGAGCTCGAGATCGAAGGGGAAAAATTCTCGATCCTCGACGTAATTTCCTCCTATCGCAACGGCACGTCTTATGTGTCTTTGAGCGACGGGACCAACGCGATTCTCAACAAAAAATATATTGAAAAACTCGAACGAATCTTCAAAAACGGGCAGAAGGACACAAAACTCTCGTTTTTCGACTATCCCCTGATCGAAAGCATGCTGGAGGACAAAATCCTCGAGTCCCGCATGAAGAAAAGCAAGGAGTTCTTCCTTGGCATCAACAGTCTCCGGGACTATGACGTCCGTTTTCCGGATATTTCGGCGACGCTGCGGGAATATCAAGTCTACGGCTTCAAATGGCTGCACTATTTGCTGACGAACAACCTCGGCGGTTGTCTCGCCGACGATATGGGCCTGGGAAAGACCCTTCAGGCCATCGCGCTCCTGACCAAGCTCCACGAAGAACCGGGCCGCCACTCCCTCGTCGTCATGCCCAAGAGCCTCATTTACAACTGGGACAACGAAATCCGGCGCTTCAGCCCCAAACTCACGATCGGCGTCTACTACGGGATCAACCGGACCCTGGACATCATCGACGAAAACGACGTGACGCTGACGACTTACGGGACGATCCGGAACGACGTCGAAAAGCTGAAGGACCTGAGCTTTGACCTTATCATTTTAGACGAGTCCCAGAACATCAAGAACGTCAACGCCCAGACGACCCGGGCCATCATGCTGCTCAACGCGGAAAACCGGCTGGCCCTTTCGGGGACGCCCATCGAGAACAATCTGAGCGAGCTTTATTCGCTGTTCCGCTTCCTCAATCCGGCCATGTTCGGCTCTTATGAAGACTTCAACGCCTTTTACGCCGAGCCGATCCAAAAATACAACGACAAGGAAGCGATTCAGGAACTGAAAAAAAAGATCTATCCCTTCATCCTCCGGCGCGTCAAAAAAGAAGTGCTGAAGGATCTGCCGGACAAGATCGAAAAGACCATGTACATCGAGATGAACGCGGGGCAAAAAAGGCTCTACGACGAGCGCCGGCTCTATTACTACAATCAGGTGAAAAACCAGATCCGGGAAAACGGCCTGGGAAAAAGTCATTTTTTCATTCTCCAGGCCCTGAACGAGCTGCGCCAGATCGCCAGCTGCCCGGAAAACAAGAGCGTCAACGTGATCTCCAGCAAGCGGGAGGTCCTGATCCACAACGTGATCGACGCCGTGGAAAACGGACACAAGGTGCTCGTGTTTACAAACTATATCACATCCATCAACAATATCTGCAACGATCTCGGCAAAGCCGGGATCAAGCATCTTTCCATGAGCGGAAACACCAAGGACCGGCAGGATCTCGTCAACAAATTCCAGCTGGACAAAAAATGCAAGGTCTTTGTGATGACGCTCAAAACCGGCGGCGTAGGCCTCAACCTGACCGCCGCCGACACGATCTTTATCTACGATCCCTGGTGGAACAAAACCGCGGAAAATCAGGCCATCGACCGGGCCTACCGGCTCGGGCAGGACAGGACGGTCTTTTCCTACAAGCTGATTCTCAAGGACTCCATCGAGGAAAAGATCCTCAAATTACAGGAAAAGAAAAGCGAGCTGCTGGACAGCCTCATTTCCGAAGACAACACGTCCATGAAATTCCTGACCGAAACGGACATTGAATTTATCCTGGGCGATTAAACGGCGGGTGATAACAGGATGGGAATTTCCCTCGAGCGTTTCCGGAAGGCTTTGAACGACTTCTATTCCCGGGAAACGCTGCTCAAACTCTATAAAAAATATTATCTGGACTGGATCTCCGACGGCTATATCGGAGACAATCTCAGCATCGTGGAAACGATCCTGATCGGGGAAAAGGGCAACAAAGAAACTTTTCTCGATTTTATGGAACAGATTTTCACAAAGGAAGAGACGTTCCACGCCATTTACGACACGCTTCCGGACAGGGTCAGGGAGGTCTTTACGGCCGTCGCCTGGTCGGGTCCCTATTTCATCGCGCCGGAAATCCGGGAGGAATTTTTTGTCGAGTCCGAAAACTATACGCTGAACCGGGAACTCCGGGAGGAATATCTCTTTTTCAAGATCGACAAAGACAGCAAAAAAGGTGAGTTCCTCTACATCGACTACGACATTCTGCGCATGTTCCGCAAGTTTATGGACAAGCCGGAAGAATACAACCTGGTGCATCAGAAAGAATTACAGATTACATTAGTACACAACAATGAGAAGGAATTCCTGCAAAACTTGAGAATTTATCTCGATTATTATACCCAGACCGGCGTCAACCTCTCGGATTCCGGAAAGATCCTGAAGGAATCCAAGACCAATATGCGCAAGTACTGCAATATCAGCGAGTATTACAGCGACTCCCGGGATCTGGATTTTCTGAAGACGGAGATCATCGGCCTCTTCTTTTGCCTGATGAAGGGAAAATACCGGAATCCTGAGTATTTCAATCACGAAAACATCAAGGGCGTCACGGAGGATTTCTTTTCCTGCGAACTCATGGATCATGAAGACAAATTCCGCTATACCTCCCTCTATCTCAATTTTCTCAAGGGGACGCGCAACATCTGGAACTCAAAGGAGGAAATCGCCCAATGTCTCGCGACGATCCGGGGACTCATCGACGAGATGGACGAAAATATGATCGTCAGCGCCGACAACATCATCAAGACCATCCTCTACCGCGACGAATTTATCGAGCTTATCGACGTCAGGGACGCTTACGACTATATTTATATCAACGAAGCCAATTACGAGCGCACGAAGATTCCCAACTATGAAAAATACCTCGACTATGTGGTCAAACCCCTCGTCAAGAGCGTGTTCTTCATCCTCGGAACGTTCGGCCTCTTTGAGCTCTACTACGACTATCCCAGCGACAATCAGGCCCTGTACCTGAAAAACCGCTACCTGAGCAAATACGACGGCCTGCGCTACGTGAAGCTCACCAACCTCGGAAAATACGTTTTCGGCAAGACCGACGACTACAACTTCAACTTTGACATGGAGGAGGCGGAAGTCGTTCTTGACGACGACAGGCTCTATATCTCGGTGATCGGCGACACGCCGGTGGCCAGCATGTTTCTCGAAAAGATCGCGCAAAAGATCTCTCCGGGGAAATTCAAGCTGACCGCCGAGCAGTTCATGAAAGGGGTCGCTTCCCGGGGACAGCTGGAGGAAAAAATCAAAGATTTCCGCGAAAAGGTTTCGGGCGATCTGAGTCCCGTGTGGACGGCATTTTTTGAGGATCTCCGGGCCAAGGCCGGCGCTCTTTCCATCGAAAACGACTACGTCGTGATCAAACTGAAAAACGATCGCGCCGTCATCGACATCATCATGAAGGAAAAACGTCTGAAAGATCTGGTTCTGCGCGCCGAGGAATACAACATGCTCGTGAAGAAAAACAGACTTCCGGAAGTGCTCGACATTTTCCGGGAGTATGGGTATTATATCTATGAAAAGGAGGAAAACGCATGAAAAAAGTTTTGCTGGCATGTTGCCTGGCTGTGGCAATGCTGACTTTTGCCAAGACGGAGCCCTTTGCCAATCTCGAGGAAAAAGGTGGAAAAATGGTCGTAAAAGCGACGGGGCTGCCCTTTACGGGGATCGCCGAGGAGTATTTCAAAAACGGGAAATCCGTCAAATTGAAGGTCGACTACAAGAACGGCCTCGTGGACGGCGCGACGCGGACGTTCTACGAATTTAACGGCAAGCCCCAGGAAGAATTTGTTTCCAAGGCCGGAAAGCGTGACGGAATGCTGAAACGCTATTACATTTCGGGCAAAATCCAATCCAAAGAGCAGTATAAGGGCGGCGCCCTGCACGGGGAAGCCATCGAATACTACGAAAACGGCAATGTCAAATCCGAGGGCAAATATGTCAACGGTAAGCTGGACGGGGATTTCAAGGAATACGACGAAAACAAGCAAATCCGAGTGAAAACCACCTGGAAAAACGGCGTGAAAACCGCGACAAAAGAATATTGATGTCGTTTTTTGGATACAAAAAGATAAATATTTGAAAAAATCAGGGAAAAATGAAGAAAACCATTGAAAAATCAAGAAAAATATGTTACCATAAGTCATTATTCCCGATGTGTGCTTATGACAAATCCAAGCGCCATCCCATTGGAGGCTGTGAATGAAGAACCTGAGAATATTTGGCAACACGGCGGTAAAACTATTCGCTTTGATTTTGTTGGCGACCTTGAGTTTCCCGACCTTCGGGGCCGGAAAGGAAAAAGTCATCAGAAGCACGATGAATATGGACATAGACGGGCTGAATCCCTACAAAATTGTCTCGAGCGCGTCGGAAGAAGTGACGTGGAATGTATTTGAAGGACTCGTAAAGCCGTCGGAAACGGGCGGCATAAAGCCTGCGGTGGCCGAAAGCTACACGGTTTCCGATGACGGACTTACCTATACGTTCAAGATCCGGAAGGGGATCAAGTTCCATAATGGCAATCCGCTGGACATCAAGGACGTCGAATATTCGCTCAACGTCATGACCGGCAGAACCGGCGAGAAAATGGCCAGCGTCGAATTTGAGCTCGTGGACAAAATCGTCGTGAAAAGCGAAGATGAGATCAGTATTGTGCTGAAACAACCCAACGTATCGTTTATTTACGCGATGATCGAGGGCATCGTGCCCGATGAAAACGCGGGCAACCTCGATAAAAAGGCTATCGGCACCGGTCCCTACAAGATCAGTGAATATGAGCGCGAATACGGACTGGTTTTGGAGCGCTTTGATGACTATTGGGGCGAAAAGCCGCAGGTGACGCGTGTTGAGCTCGTCGTGACGCCCGACGCGGAAATCCGCTTTTTGAAGTTGCTTTCGGGGGAAATCAATCTTCTGGCCTCGGGCGTGGACGCAAAACGCCTCGGGGAACTGAAAAATCAAGAAATCGTCAACGGCCCCCAGAATCTCGTGCAGCTGCTGGCTTTGAACCACAAATTCAAACCATTTTCCGACAAACGGGTCCGGGAGGCCATCAACCTCGCCATTGACAAGAAAAAACTCATTGAGATCATGGGCGGGCAGGGCATTCCGCTGGAAACGAACATGAGCCCGGTCATGAAGGACGTCTATGTGGGCGATATCGGCCAGAAAGTGGATCCGGCCCGGGCAAAGGCCCTGTTGAAGGAAGCGGGCTATGAAAATCTCAAATTTACGGTACGGGTACCGAGCAATTACGCCTATCACGTGAATACGGCCCAGGTCATCGTGGAGCAGTTGAAGGAAATCGGCGTCGTCATGCAGATCGAGACCATCGAGTGGGCCACATGGCTGGACGACGTCTACGCCAAGCGCAACTTTGAGGCCACGATCATCGGCTTCAGCGGAAAACTGGACCCCGACGCCGTTTTGCGGCGCTATACGTCCGATTATGAGCGCAACATGGTCAACTATGAGAATCCCGAATACGACAAGCTCATCAAGACCGCCAAAGTCACCGTAGACGACGCGGCCCGGATCGCCATGTACAAAAAGGCCCAGGAAATCCTGCGGGACGACTTTGTCTCGGTGTTCATCACCGATCCCGGCACGATGATCGCCGTGCAAAAAGGAATCAAGGGCTATGTAATTTACCCGATTCCCTTCGTTGACTATTCAAAACTGATCATCGAAGACTGAACGTTCGTTCCGTAAAGGGAGAGTAACGCCATGTACTATTTGAAACGTTTTGCGAAGGTGGTATTTTCCGTATTGCTGATCGGGACATTATCGTTTTTGCTGCTCGACCTGCTGCCGGGAGATCCGGCGGCTGCCATACTGGGTGTGGACGCGGCGCCCGAGGAAGTCGCCGCGTTGAGGGAAAGCCTCGGCCTCAACAAGCCTTTTTTTCTGCGGTATTTCGTGTGGATCAAAGGGGTGCTTTCCTTTGATTTCGGAAATTCCTTCAAATACGGAGAGCCTGTCGTGGAGCTCATCGCGAGGCGATTGCCGCTGACGCTTGAAATATCGCTTGTATCTCTGTTGATGGTATTTCTCGCCTCAGTGCCCCTGTCGTTTTTGCTCTACAAAATCAAAAATAAACACATCCGGAAAATCGGCGATTTTGTTCTGGGCGTGTTTATTTCCATACCCTCCTTCTGGCTCGGCATCATCTCCATGTTTACGCTGGGGGTGATCTTGAGGGTTTTGCGGATCGGTTACGACAGGTCCTTCAAGTCCCTGCTGCTCCCTTGTTTTGTGATCGCCATCCCCAAGATCGGCGTGATCACGAGCCACATCAAGAGCAATCTCGAAAAAGAAATGCGGGAGGAGTACATCAAGTATCTCTTTGTGAACGGTCTTCAAATGAAATGGCTGAACCTTTATATTTTCAAAAACTCCATATTGTCCGTTATTCCGTTGATCGGGATCATGATCATTGACCTCATCACCGGAACAATTATTGTGGAGCAGATTTTTTCGATTCCCGGCATCGGCAGGCTTTTGATCACTTCCGTGGTCAACCGCGATATTCCGCTGATACAGGGTCTGATTTTCTATACGTCGGTGGCGCTCGTGCTCATGAACTTTCTCGTGGACGTGGTTTCGGTCTTGATCGACCCGAGACTGCGGGAGGAGGCGTGATGGAACGGAGAAAAAAGCTTTTGTTCTGGGCTGTGATTTTTCTGGCGATTCTCTTCTGCGCCTGGTTTTACAAGGACCCCTACGCCATGAGTCAGGAGAAAATTCTGGCCAAGCCGTCCCTCGACGGGATACTGGGTTATGACAATCTCGGGCGGGATATTTTCAGCCGTCTTGTGCTGGCCTCTTTTTTCAGTCTCTCGATCAGCTTTGTCTCCGTGGCGGTATCCACGGTGGCGGGGACCATTATCGGAGGTTTGGCGGGCTATTACGGCAAACGGATTGATTCGGTCATCGTGTTTTTCATGGAGGTTTTGATCGCGATTCCCTCGATCCTCATCGCGCTGGGAGTCATCGTCGTCTTGAAAGCGGGCTTCAGCTCCATGATCACGGCCATTTTTCTCATGTATGTGGCCCGCTGCATCAATCTCGTGAGGGGCCTCGTCAAAAAGGAAAAGCACATGGAATACGTCGTGGCTGCCCGTACTTACGGGATTTCTCAACTGCGTATCCTCTTTTACCATATCCTCCCGAATATCACGAAGCCTATTTTAATCAACTTTACGACCGGTTTCGCCGGGGCCATCCTGACCGAGGCGGGTCTCGGCTACCTGGGCTTGGGCATCCAGCCCCCCTATCCGACCTGGGGCAATATGCTGAACCAGTCCCAGTCCTATTTTCTGTCCAACCCGCTCTTTACCATAGCGCCGGGTCTGGCCATCATCTTTACGGTCTATCATATGAACAAGTTGCGAAAAGGCGGGGAGCGGTTCTGATGACGAGAGCAGGCAAGACGGAACTGGATATCCGGAATCTCAACGTTTCCATCGACAACGTCGATCTGTTGAAGCACATTGATCTCAGGATTGACCGGGACGAAGTCGTGGCTCTCGTAGGGGAATCGGGGAGCGGCAAGACATTGACGTCCAAATTTATCTTGGGCATCCTCCCTGAGCGCAGCGTCGTGTCCTTTGACCATTTCTGCAAAACGGAAAAAGTCGGCGCCGTGTTCCAGAATTCTTTTACTTCCCTGAATCCCACGGTCAAAATCGGCTCACAGCTGAAACGCCTGTACCAGTCTCATTTCGGCGATGCCGGCAACTGGAAGCATAAAGTCATCCCGCTTCTGGAAAAGGTGGGCATTCAGCATATCGAAAAATTTCTCAAGAAATATCCCCATGAATCCAGCGGCGGCGAACGGCAGCGGGTGGCCATCGCGGGGGCACTTATTTCAGATCCCGAGCTCCTGATCGCCGACGAGGTGACGACGGCCCTCGACCTCAGGACAAAAATGGAAGTCATCAACCTTTTCAAGAATATCCGGCGGGAAACGGGCGTCACGATCCTTTTCATCACCCACGACCTCTCGTCTATCACCAATTTCGCCGACCGGGTCTATGTGATGTACAAGGGGGAAATCGTCGAAGAAAACACCTGCGAGGAGCTGTTCCGGCATCAAACCCATCCCTATGCCCAGCGGATCATCGGCTTCGCCAACAGCCTCTGGACAAGGGACAGATAGGGAGGATTCCGTGTTTTTGGATGTCAGAAACCTGAGAAAAGATTATATCGTCGAGGACAATTTTACCCGGGAGCGGAAAACGGTCCTGAACGACGTCTCTTTTACCGTGGAACAGGGGGAGATCCTGTCTGTCGTGGGCGAGTCGGGCGCCGGTAAATCCACGATCGGAAGGATATTGCTGAAGATCAGCCGGCCGACGTCGGGAGAGGTGATTTTCATGGGAAAACCCCTCGCCGAGAGCAGTATCGGCGATATCCAGATGATTTTCCAGGATCCCTACAGCTCCCTCAATCCGGCCATGAAGGTGAAGAACATCCTGTCGGAACCCCTGCGGGGCATCGGGATCACAGACCCCGATATCCTCAGGGAAAAGGTCGACAACATCATGAAAGAGGTCTGGCTCGAGGAAAAATACAAGGACAAATACCCCAGCGAGCTCTCGGGCGGGCAGCGCCAGCGGGTGGGGATCGGCGCCGCCATGATTGTCAATCCTAAGCTGGTGGTCTGCGACGAACCCGTGGCCTCCCTCGACATGTCGATTCAAAACCAGATCCTCTCGCTGCTCACCAAATTCAACAGAGAAAACAACACGACGATTATTTTCATCTCCCATGACCTGGGCGTCGTCTATCATATTTCGGACCGGGTGCTGCTGCTCTACAAGGGTGAAGTGCAGGAAATCCGGAAAACGGAGGAATTTTTTAAAAATCCGCAAAGCGCCTACGGAAAGTACTTCCTGGGCGGACTTGTGATACCATGAGGAGGAACAGATGAAGACGGGGAAGACAGTATTGAAAAACGGAAAAATTTTCACGGAACGGGGGCATTTTGTGACGGCCCTCTGCATTGAGGACGGACTCGTAAGCAAGATCGGCCCCGAAGCGGAGGCGGAAGCGGGAAACGCCGCGACGGTTCTCGATTTGCGGGGTAAGACCGTCGTACCGGGCTTCAACGACAGCCATATGCACTTGCTCAAATGCGGCTTCGCCTTGCGTCAGGCAGAACTGTACGGACTGACGTCCATCGCCGACGTCATCGCCGTATGTCGGGCGTTTCGGGCAAAACATCCGGAAATCCGGCTCATCAGCGGCCGGGGCTGGAATCAGGACTATTTTACCGATGAGAACAGACTGCTGACCCGGGACGACCTCGATCGGATCGCGACGGATATCCCGATTATCCTGACCCGGGCCTGCGGACACGTGGCCGCGGTCAATTCCAAAGCCATGGAAATGCTGGATATCGGCGGATCCTTTGTGGTCGCGTCGGGCGGAGAAGTTGGCGTGACCAACGGACGCGCCAACGGTCTTTTGTTTGAGACCGCGGCGGGGCAGGTCGCCGGTCTTTTGGCGGAGCCCCTGACCGGGGAAAGCGTCTGCGCCGTTCTCAAGGACATCGCGGCCGTGGCCAACGCCCAGGGGATAACGTCCGTTTCCACCAACGACATCACCGTGGGTTCCCCTACCGGAGAAGCCATTGAAGCGGGCTTTTTGCTCTACGAAAAGCGGGATCCGACGCTTCGGATCAACCATCAGATGTCCTTTGAAAGTCCGGCAAAATTCCGGGAGCGGATCGCGAGCGGTTATGACAAATCGGGAAATCCGGCTTTTCACCGCTACGGGCCGCTGAAACTCTTTGCCGACGGCTCCCTCGGGGCCCGGACGGCCCTGTTGCGGGCGCCTTATCATGACGATCCCTCGACTTCGGGAGTCGCGGTCCTGACGCCTGCCGAGATCGCCGAATATACGAAAATAGCAGATGAAAATCAGATTCAATGTATGATCCACGGCATCGGAAACCTCGCTTTGGACCGGATCATGGACGCCTATGAGAATCTGACCGAAGGCGGCGAAAACCCGCTCCGCCACGGCATGATTCACGTGCAGATCACGGATCCGGCCCAGCTTGAGCGGATCGCGCGACTCAGGATCCCCGTGGCCGTGCAGCCCGTTTTCCTGCACTATGATCTCCATATGGCGGAGGATCGGGTCGGCAAAGTATTGGCCTCGACGTCCTACGCGTTCCGGACCATGCTTGATTCAGGCATACACGCGGGTTATGGCAGCGATTCGCCCGTGGAACCCTTCAATCCCTTTCATTGCATCCATTGCGCCGTAAACCGGCAGGATCTGAAGGGCCTTCCCGCCGGAGGCTGGTATCCCGCCGAACGGGTGAGCGTCGAAGACGCCGTGGCTGCCTACACGACGGAAAGCGCCTTTACGACATTTGCCGAAGGCGTCAAAGGAAAACTGCTGCCCGGTTATTACGCGGACCTTGTGGTTCTCTCGGCGGACATTTTTACGGTCGCCGCGGAGGCCATCAAAGACATCCGGGCGGACATGACCGTCGTCGGGGGAAATATTGTCTATACCGCCCCCAAAAACTGAAGGGCGCGACGGAAAAAAAGCGGAAATCGGGGGAGTCGGGCTTGAAAAAAATCTTTGTGAACGGAAAAATATACTTGAACCCGGGCAGATTCGCGTCTGCCCTTTGTGTCGAAAACGGCCTTGTGACGGCCGTCGGAACCCGTGAAGAGGCGTTGTCCCAGGGGCGGGGCGAAGTCGTGGATCTCAAAGGAAGAACCGTCGTTCCCGGTTTTAACGATAGTCACCTGCATTTGCTCCACTGCTGGTTTTTCCTCGAACGGGCCAATGTCTCGGGCGCTTCGTCAATTGACGAGGTCATCGCCCGCTGTCGGGATTGGCTGGCGGCTCATCCCGAAAAAAGCGTCCTCGTGGGTAGAGGTTGGAACCACGACCGTTTCATCGGGGAAAAAAGGCTGCTCAACCGGCGTGACCTCGATCGGATCTCAACGGAAATTCCCGTGATTCTCACGAGAAACTGCGGTCATGTGGCGGCGGTCAACAGCAAGGCGGTGGAAACGCTGAAACTGGGTCCCGATTTTCCGGTGGAAGCGGGCGGTCGTCTCGGTTACGACGCCGACGGCCGTTGCAACGGCATTCTCTATGAGACGGCGGTCAATCAGGTCAAATACCTGATCAATGAACCCTATTCCCGGATGCAAATCTGGCAAAACCTGCAAAAGATAGCCGCTCTGGCCAACGCGGCGGGCATAACTTCCGTTTCCACCAACGATCTCTATCTGGGCTACCCCGACGCCAAGGCCGTCGAGGGCGGCTATCACATGTACGCCCGCAACAATCCCACGATCCGGGTCAATCACCAGATTTCCTTTTATGATCTCGAAACGCTGAAAAAAAGGCTCGCTTCCGGCTATGACCGCTCGGGAAATCCCGCCTTCAACCGTTACGGGCCCGTCAAGCTCTTTGCCGACGGTTCTCTGGGCGGACGGACGGCCCTTTTGAGCCGACCTTACGCCGACGATCCGACGACCCGCGGGCAGGCGGTCACGGGGCCCGAGGCGCTGAAGGCCTTCTTCCGGGAGGCCTCGGCCCATGGGCTTCAGTGCGTGGCCCACGCTATTGGCGATCAGGGCATAGAAAACGTGCTTGACGCCATTGAATCCGTAAACGGCGGGGAAAATAATCCCCTTCGCCACGGGATCATCCACGCGGCCCTGCCGCGACCCGATCAGCTGCGAAGGCTTGCGACGGGGCGCGTTCCGGTTCTTGTGCAGCCGGTCAACTTGCGGCGCAACGCCTCAGGTCTTGCGGAAAAAGTCGGTGAGGAGCTCGCTTCTTACGCCTCTCCCTACAAAACCATGCTGAAAAACGGCATTCCGCTGTGCTTCGGCTCCGACGGGCCCATCGCGCCCTTCGACGTGATGACGGGCATCCACTGCGCCGTCAATCGTCAGGATTCCGCCGACGCCGCGGGCGGCTTCCGTCCGGAAGAGGGCTTGTCGGTGGAAGAAGCCGTTGACGCCTATACGTTGGCGGGCGCCCGGATCTCCTTTGAGGAAAGCGTCAAAGGACGACTGTTGCCGGGATACTACGCCGATTTTGCCGTATTGTCCGACGATATTTTTACGATCGAAAAAACCCGGATCAGGGATGTCCGGGTCGAAATGACTATGGTCGGCGGAAGAATTGTGTTTACCCGCTAGCTGCGGTGACGCCCTTGGAGGCATGGAGCGGGCCAAGGCGCTGATTATACGGATTATTGAGAATGTGGCGGCTGGAAAGTAAAATCCGGCTTTGTGTACGGGCAAAAAGTCATAGAATAAAGCCTTCCGGAATATCTCCGGAAGGCTTTGTTGTTTATGGTCAAACCAAAAGTCTGTGCGCCTGATACGTATGGGAGCATAGCATACGCCCCGCACAACAGCCGAGGCTGATTTTATATCCCCAAATTGCAATTTTTTCAATATTGCATAGATATCATATATCAAAGTCATGATAATAATATATATTCTATATATGTATACAAATTGATTTCTTGACAATTTCTGAGTAATCCAATAAAATATTTAAAAGTGTCGAATTTTCGTTCTGAATTTGTCTTGATTCAGGGGGCTTGCCATGAAGCTTAAATTCATAAT
>JAISTB010000040.1 GCA_031272775.1 Fusobacteriaceae bacterium
AAGGATGGCTTTTATGTGAAAACAGGACGGGTAAGCCCGTCCTTTACGATTTTGTATAGTACTTCTGCAGTTTGCTCTTCGGCTTGTCCGGAATTGTGAGCGCCAGCTTCCCCGCAGCCACCAGGGGATTGATATAGTGTTTCGTGACATAAAATATCGTCCCCATTTGAAGGATATCCGCAATCTCCCGCCGGGTCCTGGGCGTAACGCAAAAATCAAGGATCATGTCTTCTTTGCTTAAGTAAAATTTTACGTCGGCCTCTCCGAGTTCGGAAGGAGTCTTTTGAGGTTCTTTCCCATATTTTCCGGCGCCGTTATACAGAGTCACGACAAATTCGTTGCGCCGGTTTTCAAAGACCGGAGGAGGCAGCCCCGCTTCCCTCATGGCGTTGCGGATTGTAGGAATACCCGAATAGCGGTTTTCCGTCCCGGTCAAAACTTCCGCCATCCCGGCAAGCGTCGGGTTTCTGAGATCCGGCCGGGCGATCCCCAGTTGCTCCACGGAAATTCTTCCGTAGAGCGTTCCGGGATTGTGGACTTCCAATCTGTCCGCAAAAAAATTGATCTGAACCGGAATCCCTTCGGAGTGGGGACTGTAATCCCGATGAATCAAAGCGTTCAATATAATCTCTCGAATGGCTTCGATGGGGTATTCCGGCTTGTCATGGCGCAAACCCGTATCGGGATCAATAATCACAGCCACTTTCATGTTTCTTCTACAAAAGGCGACCGCGCCTTCCACCATTTCTCCGATAGTCCCTTCGATGCGCTTGTTATCGAGAAAACGCTCCCGCCTGCTGCCTACATCGCCGATCTCGTATCCCGGTATGACAATTGCCGTTATCCCCAACTGACGAAAATACTGCTGCGGATACAAATTGAAGCACAGAATCGCTGCCAAAGTAGGCTTTCCGTCTCTTGTAATTCCGAGCAGCTCATATATGTGGTCCTTGGCAAGTTTCGCAAACATCGGGCGGTCTTTTTTCATCTCATAGACATAACGATTGAGCAGTTCCTGTTCCATAAAGGTAAAATCGGCCCTGTCGATGATCCTTTCGTCGTCGTGGCGGTGTTTTTTGTAAGATTCATAATTGTAAACTTCGTATTCGGTCATGGGCATATCGGCCTCGCCTACCCGAATATATGATCCTTTGCTTTTCCCGAGGCCTTTATAGTAGCAAGGGCGCTCCGTAATATCCAAAGGGGGGATTTCCACGGAACAAATAGAAACGTCTTGAAACCGGGCGATAGTAAATATTCCCCTGACCTGAGGCTCCATTTGCGTGCATTGCTCCGTCACTTTTTTTTGCAAATTCTGCCCGTCGTAAACCCCAACCGCCGCAAAATTTTTGGATTCATCCAAGCCAAAAACGATCGTTCCTCCGCTGTCCTGATTGGAAAAAGAGGACAAGGTATCATAAAGCCGCTTGGGGCAGTCCTTATGGGCGGATTTTACCTCAATGGTCCGGGTTTCGCTTTTGTGGAGTTGAATAGTCTTTGCCAATTCTATCAATTCTTCTTCCAACATTTTGATCACCTGGAATATAGTATAGCATATTTTTGCAAATTTAGCAAATATTATTTGTTTATTTTTATTTTAGCAAACATTATTTGTTTATTTATTTTCATGGGCGAGGTCTGAGTACAATAAAAAAAGAGTTGCCGCCTCGCGACAACTCTTTCTTATTAGCTCTTACTTCCCCTTGATGAATTCCGGAACGTCGCCGGTAGCGGCGACATATCCCGCGATATAGCCGTTGGCGCAGGCGTCGGCGTCGGCGTTGGAACCCAGCCGGTTTGTGCCGTGAACGCCGCCGGTGACTTCACCCGCGGCATAGAAGCCGGGGATAACGTTTCCGAAGTCGTCAAGAACTTCCAGTTTCGACGTTGTGATGAGTCCGCCCATGGTGTGGTGAACCGAAGGCCACTGGGGAACCGCGTAATAGGGTCCCGTCGTCATTTGAACGGCCTTTGCCGTGATGACTTTCTTGAAGTCCGGATCGTTTTTATCCTGCACATACTTGTTGTGTTTCTCGATGGTTTCCGTAAGGACGCCCGGAGCGATGTTGACATTGCCTTCCTGGCCCGCGGGACTTCTGAACTTCATGGCGTTCAGTTTCTTCGCGAGGTCTTCCAGCGTATCGCCCTTGATTACCCGTTCGTTCTCGATACCGGAATTGATGTCATCCATTGTCGTAAAGCCCGTATCTACGATCTGCTGATTGAGGATCGTAAAGGTCGGGAATCCGCCGGAACTCTGAGCGGCTCTGGCGTTGACGTCCCGCCGCTCGCCTTCGCTCACGTACCGTTTTCCCTGATAATCCACGTAAACGATACCCGCAGAGGGTCCCGAGAAGGGAATAACCGCCCACAAGTCCAGAACGCCCGTATTGGGATTGGCGAAGGGGTACAGCTGGATGTTGCTCATCTGCATGGTGTCCGCGCCGACTTCCTTGGCGTAAACGATGCCTTCGCCCGTAGCTCCGATATGATTCGTCGTAGGCATGTCTTTGGTCAGGGTCGGCAACTGGGCTGAACGCATGGCCACGTTGGCGCTGAATCCGCCGGTTGCCAGTACAACACCCTTTGTGGCTTTGATGGTCTTGATGCCTTTGGGCGTATAGACCGCTATCCCGACAACCCGGCCCGTTTCGTTTCCTTCGCGGTAGATCCGGACCATTTTCGAATTGCACTGCACTTCAACGCCGGCGTTTTTGATCATTTTGGCCTGAACTTCGATGATTTTGTCGCCCTGGCTGTTGGTCGTGGCATAAGTCCTGAACCCGTAGTGTCCGCCCGCCATGATGATGCTGGGCCGCAGTTCCAGTCCGTTGTCGATCAGGAGATCAAAGAAAAATGGCGCGCCGTAAACCATGTTCTTGACCATGTCGAGCCTGCTCTGGTAGTCTCCGCCCGTCATGGTATCCTCGATGTGCTTTTCGGCCGTGTTGGTTTCCGTGGGAAGATTGAGTTCCTTCGTGAGTTTGTCGGCGATTTTGCTGGTCCAGCTGGCGTACTGTCCGCCGTTGATCTGGGAGTTGCCGCCGATAAAGGGCATTTTTTCGATTACGACCGTTTTCGCTCCGTTGGTCGCGGCGGCATAGGCGGCCGAAAGTCCCGCGTAGCCTCCGCCCACAACGACGATGTCCCAGGTCTCATCCCATTTGTCCGGGGTCGTCGCCGGTCCGCGATCGGTTCCGTTGGGGTCCGTCAGCTCTTTCCTGGTCAGGCCGGGAACGGGAACGGGCTTGGAGAAATCCGCGGGGTTGCCGCCGGCGTCCACGATCGCCTTCCGAACCGCGTAGCGGATGGCGCCTGACGAAAGGGTTGCCCCTGCCACGGCGTCCACGCCGATACTCTGGTTCTTCACGATGGTCTCAGGAAGCACGGCGATGGCTGTCGAAGCAATCCCCGGCGTTTCATTGTGGGAAACGACCGTTACCGATTTGATCGCGCTATCCGTGAGTTCCACATCCACTTTGAAGCCGAAGGCGTTTCCCTTCACCTCCTCATGATAAACGCCCGCTTTCAGTTTCGGCGCCGCAGGCGCGGGCGCAGCCGTTACCCAGGCGACAACCGCAATCAAAGCGGATGCGGCCAGTGCCGAACCGATGTTCCTTGAAATGCTTCGTTTCTTCATCTGTATTACCTCCTGTAAAATATGATCGGTTTCCGAACCGTCTACGGAATACCGGCTTAGCTGTACGTAAAAATACAAAAATCCGAAAAAAGGTTTTCAGTACCTATATACCCCGAAAACTTTTGTTTGTCAATATTGACACAGTTTATTTTTGCTGATTATTTTGTAGATCTGAGATTTTTCTTGGCGAATGAAGCGCTTGATAGCTTGCGCCGGACGGCCCCGCAGGGGCCGCCCGAAAAAAATGTTGTGCAATTTGGCTTTTTCGAATATGCTATAAAAACCGCATTCAGGAGATATCCCAATGTTTAACAGACTTTATTTTGAATAAGCGCAAAAAAAGGGGCGCCGCTTCTGCGGCAGCCCCTTTTCTTTTTTCCCTTACTTTCCCTTGATGAATTCCGGAACATCGCCGGTAGCGGCGAAATATCCCGCTATGTAGCCGTTTACGCTGGCGTCGGGTCCCGCGTTGGAACCGAGCCGGTTCGTCCCGTGAACGCCGCCGGTTACCTCGCCCGCCGCAAGGAGCCCGGGGATAACCTTTCCCTCGGCATCCAAAACTTCCAGTTTCTGGTCAACGACGAGTCCGCCCATGGTATGGTGCACCGAAGGCCACTGGGGAATCGCGTAGAAGGGGCCCTTTTCGATCTTCAACATAACGTCGTCGATGACTTTGTTGAAATCGGGATCTTTCTTGGCAGCCACGTAGCCGTTATGCTTTTCGATGGTCTCCGTCAGTTTGCCGGGGGCGATATTTACGGTGCCCTCCTGGCCGGAAGGACTGCGGTAAGACCGTTTGGCGATTTCTTTCGCGAGGTCTTCGAGCGTGTCGGCCTTGAATACCCGGTCATTTTCTATACCGGAATTGATCGTTTCCTGGCTGGTAAATCCGCCTTTGTCAATGATTACCTGGTCAAGGATACAGAAGCAGGGGAATCCGCCGGAATTGATCATGGCCTGCGCGTTTACGTCGCGGCGTTCGCCTTCATTGACATAGCGCTCGCCCTTGTAGTCAACATACACAACGCCCGTGGAGGGACCCGAGAAGGGGATAACCGCCCATACGTCCAGAACGCCGTTGTTGGGGTTGGCGAAGGGATACAGCTGGATGTAATCCATCTGCATGATCTCCGCGCCGACTTCCTGTGCGTACAGGATGCCTTCGCCGGTCTGGCTCAGCATGTTCGTCGTGGGATAGGCGTTCGTCAGTTCGGGCACGTACTTTGTCCGGAACTCGAGGTTGGCGCTGAATCCGCCGGTCGCCAGGATCACGTATTTTTCCGCTTTGATGGTCTTTACGCCTTCCGGACTGTAGGTAGCCACGCCGACAACTTTGCCTTTTCCGCCGTTGTCGCGATAAATCCGGACAACTTTTGTGTTGAGTTTTGTCGTGACGCCGACTTCTTTATTGAGTTTTTTCTGGACTTCCATTACGTCAAAGCCTTGTTCGTGCTCCAGCGTATAGGTCCGGTAACCGTAGTGGCCGCCGGGTCGGGTCAGGCTTTCGCGGACTTTGAGGCCGTTTTTCAGCATCAGGTTCAGATAGAAGGGGGAACCGTAAACCATGTTCTTGACGAGTTCCAGCGTACTCTTCATATCGCCGCCCTTCATGGTATCTTCCACGTGTTTTTCCGCCGTGTCGGGAACGAGGTTGAACTGTTTCTGGAGTTTTTCCGCGAGATCGCTGGTATAGGCAGCCCATACGCCGCCGTTGATCTGGGAATTTCCGCCGACAAAGGGCATCTTTTCAATGAGAACCGTCTTGGCGCCGTTTGCCTGGGCCGCGTAGGACGCCGCCATTCCGGCATAACCGCCGCCGACAACCACAACGTCATAAGTCTCATCCCATTTGGCGGGAACATCCGCCGGGCCGCGATCGGTTCCGTTGGGATCCGTGATTTCCTTCCGGGTCAGGCCGGGAACGGCAACGGGTTTCGTGAAATCCCCGGGGGTTCCGCCGGCGTCCACAATGGCCTGCCGAACGGCGCTCCGGATGGCCGCCGACGAAAGGGTGGCCCCCGCCACGGCGTCCACGCCGATACTCTGGTTTTTCACAATGGCGTCGGGAATAACGGCGATTGCGGCTTCCGCGATTCCGGGCGTATCATTGTGGGATACGACCTTGACCGACTTGATTCCGCTCTCCGTGAGCTCAACGTCCACTTTGAAGCCGAAGGCGTTTCCCTTCACTTCCTCATGATAGACGCCAGCTTTCAGTGTCGGCGCCGCAGACGCGGGCGCTGCCGTTACCCAGGCGACAACCGCGATCAAAGCGGACGCGGCCAGGGCCGAACCGATGTTTCTTGAAATGCATCGTTTTTTCATCTGATTTTACCTCCTGTAAAATACTTGAGATTGAAATGGTCTACGGAAAATCAAGTTGAGCCTGCTGTATAAGTACAAAAATCCGAGAATAGACTTTCAATACGTATATACCTCAAAAATTGTCGTTTGTCAATATTGCCACAGTTTATTTTGTCAAAAAAATCAGGACAAAAAATCAGGCGTACATGGTGTACGCCTGACGCTCCGACCTCCGGGAGGCATTATTTTCATTGGAGCGGGAAACGGGACTCGGACCCGCGACATTTACCTTGGCAAGGTAACACTCTACCAACTGAGTTATTCCCGCAAGCAGTATTTATCTTATCACACTTTGCCTTTTTTTGCAACTACTTTTTTATTTTTTCAGAAAATCTTCCCGCGCCGGGGTGAAAACATCGAGCACGAGGGTCTTTTCCAGGGCCTTCATGCCGTGGACCGCGTTGGGGGTCACATAGTAGGAATCTCCGGCCGTCATAATGACTTCGGGTTTACCGGCTTCGTGATAAGCCGCTTTTCCCGAGACCACATAGGTGATCTGCTCATGGGGATGGCTGTGGTCGGCGCCGACGCCACCCGCCTCAAAGGCGACCTCCACAATCATGAGTCCTTCGCTGTGGCTCAAGACCTTGCGCGTTACGCCGCCGCCCAGCTGATCCGTTTCCGTGTCGCTGTTTTTCGTAAACATGGAATTCCTCCCCGCTTTCGCGAAATCATTTGGGAACACTTTATGATACCATATTTTTCGTCTTTTTTCAAGTCGAAAACCAAATTTTTATCCGATTTTATTCAATCAGGCTGATTTTCGGGACCAGTTTGCGTTTGTACAGCCGGTGAATGAAGAAGCAGCTCCGGAAGGCCCAGTCGATCATCATGGAGATCCAGACGCCGACGACGCCGAAGCCCAGATATTTCCCGATCACGAAGCTCCCCAGCACCCGGAACAAAAACATTGAGGAGATGGAGACTTTCATCGTAAACGTCGCGTCGTTTGAGGCCCGGAGCGCGTTGGGGAGGCAAAAGGACAGGGGCCAGAGAAACATGGCAAAGACGCTGTGCATGGTCGTCAAGATAAAGGCCGTGTCGAAGGTTTCCGGAGTCAGGTTGCAGAGGGCCAGGATCCGCTTCATGCAGAGGATCAGGACGACGTTGAGGCAGGTCTCGACGAGAATGCAGATTTTCATGAGCTTAAACGTGAAAAATCGCGCTTCTTTGTATTTGCGCGCGCCGACGCACTGACCGACGACCGTGATGAGCCCCACGCCGATGGCCATGCCGGGGATGACCTGCACGGCGGAAATAGGGCTGGAGATGCCGTTGGCGGCGATGGCCGAGATGCCGAAGGACGTAATGAGCCGCGCCACGATGACCTTCCCCAGCTGAAAGACGCTGTTTTCAAGGCCGTTGGGGACGCCGATGTAAAGGATCTTCCGGATCATGGAAAAATCGTAGCCGAGCCGGAAGCGCCGGTCGATGGAAAGCCGGAGTTTTTCGTCCCGGGCGAGCCACAGGATTACGACGGCCGCCACGCCCCGGGAGACGAGGGATGAGACGGCCGCCCCCGCCACGCCCATGGGGAAAATGAAAATCAGCGTGTAATTGCCCGCGATATTCACGAGATTCATGATGAAGGAAATGATCATGGTGATCTTGGAGTTGCCCTGCGCCCGGAATATGGCCGCTCCCGCGTTGTACAGGCCCAAAAAGGGAAAGGAGGCCGCGATGATATAAAAATATATTCTGGCGTTGGCGGCGACTTTCGGATGCAGATCCCCGTAGATCAGGCGGAGGATTCCCCCGTTGAAGGCCACCGAAATCAGGCAGAAAAAGGAGGAAATCACAAAAAGGACGAGGACCAGCTGGTTCACGCCGACCTTTGCCTTTGCCCTGTCGCCGAAGCCCAGATATTGCGCCGCCACCACGGCGCCTCCCGTGGCCATAGCCGTAAAGATCCCCATGATCAGGATGACGAGCGTATCCACGAGGGAGACGCCCGAGACGGCCTCCTCCCCCACCGACGCGATCATCATGATGTCGGCGAGGCCAACGCCAAGGGCCAGAAACTGCTCGACGATCAGAGGCAGCAATAATTTTTTCAAGGATGAGTTGGTAAACATGTTATCTCTTTATGATTTTGGCGTCCACCTTGCCGACGTCGGCGACGCCCGTGAGGATCATGGCCTGGGTCAGCTGGTTTTTCAGCGTCTCAAACGTAAATTTGACTCCTTCCTGTCTGCCGCCGAGGGATCCCCAGATGAGGGGTCTGCCCACAAGCACGCCTTTGGCGCCTAAGGCCAGATATTTCAGGATATCGGTCCCTTCCCGGACGCAGCCGTCCGCAAGGACCGTCACCCTGTCCCCGACGGCCGCCGCGATTTCCGCTAAGACCTCGCAGGGGGCCAGCGTACTGTTCAAGACCCGACCGCCGTGATTGGAGACCACGATGGCCGCCGCTCCCGCGTCGGCGCAGAGCCTGGCCTCGTCCACGGACAGGATTCCTTTGACGATAAAAGGCAACTTCGTCGAGGCCGTGAGTTTTTTGATGTCCTCGAAGGATTTCGGGCCCACGGGCTGGCCGAAGAGCTTCATGGTCACGAGACCCGCGCCGTCGATATCCATGCCGACGGCGGCCGCGCCCGCTTCCTCCGCCATCCGGATCCGTTTCAGGATCTCGTCGTTGGAGCGGGGTTTGATAATGGCGATGCCCTTGCCGCCGGTCTCCCGTATGGTTTTGACGGCAAACTCGTAGCAGGTGGGATCCCCCGTGTCGCCGACCATGCTGACGGTCCCCGCGGCGATGGCCCCGAGGATGACGTCCGTGCAATATTCCTCCTCGGTCACGCCGCCCCCCATGTTGATCTTTGTGCCGGTAATCGGCGCGCCGAGACAGGGGAACGAAAGGTCGAGGCCCAAAAGGCTTGTGGCCGTAACGGGATCCGTCGCCTCATGCACGGTACGCATCACGAGGGCGATATCCCGGAGCTTTGCCCAGGCCCGCTGAAACGACAGGCCGGAGCCCGCGCCGCCCATGCCGGGCACCTGGCCCGCGCAGTATACGCCGTCACAATTTTTACATGTGGCGCAGAGCCCTCCCATTTTTTCCTTGGCGATTCTTTTGATTTCTTTGCTGTCCATATTTCCTCCATTCGCAATATTCCGTCCGTCCAGAGCCATACCGATCGGGGCTTCTTCCCCGTCTGTGTTTTGACATCCGCAGGGGCGGACCTCTGTGTCCGCCTGTTGTTCATTATATCATTTTTGGCGGCGTTTTCATAGGGAATTTTCCCGAAAAGCCCGGTGAAATCCCATGAAATGAAAAGAAACGATCTTTTCGAAAACCGTTTCCTTTCTACACGCTTATTTCTTGAATGCCCTCGGGAGGAGGTCTTCCCTCAGGCTGAGAAAACTTCGCTGTCCTTGATGCCGGCGTCCTTCCGGTTGAAGATCCGCAGCAGCTTTTCCGTCGTCAGGTTCTTTTTTTCCTCCCCTTCGATGTCGAGAAGAATTTTCCCTTCGTGGAGCATGATGAGCCGGTTGCCGTAGTTGATGGCGTCCTGGAGATTGTGGGTAATCATCAGCGTCGTGATGTTGTTCCGCTCGACGAGTTCCTTGGTTTTTTCCATGATGATCTTGGACGTCTTGGGATCCAGCGCCGCCGTATGCTCATCCAAAAGCAGCACTTCGGGTTTGTTCAGGGTCGCCATGATCAGGGCGAGACATTGCCGCTGGCCGCCCGAGAGGGAGCCGACGTTTGTGTCCATCTGCTGCTCGATGCCGAGGTCAAGTTCTTTCAAAAGTCTTTTGTAATGGGCCTTCCGCTTTCTGTTGAGACCGAAGGTCAGGCCGAAGCGCTTCCCTTTGTTGTCGGCCATCGAAAGATTTTCATAGACGGTCATGGAGGGGGCTGTGCCCATGGCGGGGTTCTGGTATACTTTGGAAATGAAGCCGCAGCGCTGATATCGCGGCAGGTTCGTTACGTCCTTGCCGTTGACGACGATGCGCCCGTGGTCCGGGGCCACGTTGCCGGAGATCGTGTCCAAAAGCGTTGTCTTGCCGGCGCCGTTGCTGCCGATGATCGTGAGAAAATCTCCTTTGCGGATTTCGAGATTGAATTCGTTGAAGACCTCTTTGACCGTTCCCAGTTCCGTATGAAATTTTTTGTCTACGCCGCTGATCATTAACATTCCGCGTTCCCCCTTTGAATATCCCTTACTTTATTCATTTTTTCGGCTTTTGCCGCTTTGTGTTCCCTGTGGTTTTGGATGCCCTTTTCGATGGCGTCCTTTCTGTCTTTCAGGAAGATGATGGCCACGACCAGGACCGATGTGACCAACTTCAGGTCGCTGGGGTTCATCCCGATCTTGAGGGCCGTGGCGATGATGGCCCGGTAGATCATGGTCCCCACGATGGCGATGGTCGTTATGCTGACGATCCGCCGTTTGCCGAAGAGGGCGTCACCGATGATGATGGAGGCCAGGCCCGTCACGATGGTTCCCGAGCCCATGCCCACGTCCGCGAACCCCTGATATTGCGCGAGGATCGCGCCCGAGAGGGCAATCAGCGAGTTGGAAATCATGAGACCCGCCACCTTGAGTTTTTTTTCGTCGAGTCCCAGGGAAATGACGAGGCTTTCGTTATCCCCGAGGGCCTTGAGCGCGAAGCCGAATTTCGTCTTCAGCAGGAAGTCCAGCGCCAGTTTCACGAGGAGGAGGAGCAGAATCACGACGATGAGCGTCACATGGTCAATGCCCGAGAGCAGCCGCCCGAGGACGCCGGGGTTCTCCGCCGAGGTAAAGTTGAAGAGGTGCGTCACCCCGAAGAGGGGGATGTTGGATTTTCCCATGATCCGCAAATTCACGCTGTAGAGCCCTGTCATGACGATGATCCCCGCCAGGAGATTGGTCACTTTGAGCTTTACGTGGATGATCCCGGTGATAAAGCCTACGACCGCCCCGCCCGCCATGGCGATGAACAGTGAGAGGACCGGGTTTACGCCCTTTACAAGGAGCGCCGCCGCGATGGATCCCCCCATGGGGAAGCTGCCGTCTGTGGTCATGTCCGGGAAATCCAGGATCTTGTAGGAAATATAGACCCCCAGTACCATGATTGCGAAGATAAAACTCTGTTCCAGTGTTCCGAAAAACATTTTTCCACCTTGTTCTTTCCGTCTTGTACTTTTGTAATTTGCGCCAGTTTCCTGCGTTTTGGAGCATGTAATCATTTTAGCATACGGGGAGAGAGATGAACAGATAACAATTTTATTCGTTTTTTGTTCCTGTCGCTTTTCTCAAAATCCCCGTTTTACGCCATTTTTCTATCTAAATTCCCGAAAAATTGTTCGATACCGCAGGTGTTTTCAGCGGGAAATTTGTTTCGTGTTTATTCGACGATCTCCGCCGTCTTGAAGACGGGGTTGTTCAGATCCACTTTGAATTTTGCGGCCATTTTCCGGTTGACCATGACCCGGTTTTCCTTGGGGGGCTCTATGGGAATGTCTGAAACCGCCTTTCCCTGAAGGATTTCCGCCGCCATTTCTCCGGCCCGGTAGCCGATTTGGTAAAAATCAATGGTCTTTGTCATGAGGGCCCCGAACTGCATATGGCTTTCTTCGGCTGCCACAACGGGTTTGTTGGCCTTTGTGGAGAGCTCCACGACCAGGGTCGCCGCCGAGGAGATCAGATTGTCCGTCGTGAGATAGAGCGCGTCGGTCTTGCCCAACAGCGCCGTCAACGCCGGAACAATGTCGTTTACGGAAGTGACGCCCGCTTCTTCGTATTTGAGTCCGGCTTTTTCGAGCTCGCGCTTGATTTCCGCGATGGAAGCCGCCGAATTGGCTTCGCTGGTGTTGTAGATGAGGCCTACGGTCTTGACTGCCGGGAGGGCCTCTTTGATCAACGCGACCTGATCCGCGATGGGCATGGGGTCGCTGGTTCCCGTGAGATTTTTCGAGGTCAGGCCCGATTTGACGGGATCCGTCACGGCCGTGATCACGATGGGGATGTCTTTGGTGGCGTTCAGGGCCGCCTGGGAACTCGGCGTCGAGATCGTGAAGATCAGGTCTTTCTTGTCGTCGACGAAGCTCTGGGCGATGAGTTGGGCCGTGGAAAAGTCGCCCTGGGCGTTTCTGAATTCGATTTTGGCTTCCCCGAAGCCCTTGTCTTTGAGGGCTGTCTCAAAGCCTTTCCGGGAGGCGTCGAGGGCCGGGTGTTCTACGATTTGTGTCGCGCCGATCCGGATATCTTTGGGCGCTTTTGAGAATGTGGCGCTGCCGCACCAGACCAATGCCGCGATTACCGCAATTGTGAGTTTTATCCGTTTCATTTTTCTTTTTCCTCCGTTTTTGTGTGGGTTTGGGGTCTCTTCCGCTTTCCCGTCTTATGCGCACTGGACCGGAAAGGGGGAGAAAAAACCCCTGCCGAATAATAAGCAGGGGTTTGGTGGTTTTATAAAAAAAGACCTGTTCGAAGCAGGTCTTCACATCCGTTTTATTCTTGTTGCCGGTATGATGGCTTAAACCTGATTCATCTGCTTATTATTCAAACGAAAATTCTGCTACCGTAATAGTAGTAGTAATAGTCGTTCCGCCAATAAGCAAATGTGTGAGCCATTTGGATCTTCTCCTTGAATTTCCTGAAAATACAGCAATTTCTGTAATAATTAACTTATCATACACTATTTTTTTCCGTTTGTCAAATCTTTTTTGAAAATTCTGCCGCCCGTTTCCACAAAATCTCCTCAAGAGTCCGCAGCCTTTTTTCCGGCCAGTTGAACTTCGGATGAAGCCGGAACGTGAAGCCTTCGATTTTTTTCAGCATGTCCCGCTGCCTTCGGGTCATCAGGGGGCCCAGAATTTTTTCAAAAGACCGGGTCTCATTGGCCGGCAGGATGCTTTTCGCGAAAGCCTCGAGCCGTTCGATATCGGCGCAGGCGCTGCCCAGAGCCAGCCCGTGGTCAAAAAGCGGCGCGGGCGCCAGGATTTTTCCGCTCCGGTTGTCCCTGAGCACGCCGTAATTGCCGGTATGCCTGTCGGGATTGAAAATCAGGGCGTCAAAGGCGAGCATATCCCGTATTCCTTCTGAAAACGCGGGCTTCTCCTGTCTGTCGTAATAATTGAGAATGTCCTGCAAATCCCCTGAATCGACGATCCGCCCGACGGGCACAAAGGCCCTGTCGATATCGCTAAACAATTTGCACTTGGAGGCAAGGATGCCCTTCCATTCTTCAAGATCATAAGAAACGGCGTTCAAGCCAAGGGTTTCGGCAATTTGCGCCGCGTAAAACTCGGCGAAGGGTTCGTCGCCGTAGTGGGCGCCCGTTGTCGAACCGCCTTTGTAGAGGTATATGCCGTCGCTGGCGAGGTTGCGCCAGGCTTTGGGGAGCGTTCCGTTTGTGGTGAGCTCGGGCGATGTGGTAAAATCGCGATCCGTCGCGCTGATTCCCGTGTAGGCCACGCCGGCCAGAATATCTGAAAATCTGTTCTCGTAAAGGTTGTATTCGCTGAATTTCCCGGGGAAATGCTCCGGAACCACCCAGTAGCTGTCGTTCAGGGAAAGTCCCTTGCAAATGTCAATGATACCCTTCAGATCGTCGCTTTCGAGGCCCAGAGACGACAAAATCGCCCGCACATACTCGCGGTTCCTGGGGATTGTCCGCTTTTTCAGCCATGAGGTGACGCCCGTCGGCGTCCAGTCCAGATCCATGGGAAAAAGGGAAAATTGGTCGCTCACGAGCTTGACGTCGTCGACGTAGAATCTGAGTTGCGCCGGCGCGAAGCAAAAGGTGAGGAGCGGCGTGTCGTATAGTTTGATTTCGTATCTCTGAGTCATGTGGTCTCCTTGCGGACGGGGGAGGTGAATTTTCTGTGAAAATGATCACGAAATATCACCCATATATTCCAGTACCTCTTGGCTTATGATCACATCGGCTTTTCTGATTGGTCGGTTAAGGTACAACCCATTCATCTCCACACATCGAGACAGCGCAACGTAAGTTTGACCGGCGGCAAATGCCCCACCTTCCAAATCAACCATAACGGATTGGTAAGTTTGCCCTTGAGCTTTGTGAATCGTTATTGCCCAAGCCAGACGAATCGGATATTGCGTAAATGTTGCCACTGCTCTGCTTTCTAATACTTTGTCCTTAGCAGAATAAGCATACTGCACTTTCTCCCAAGTTTGCTTATCAATAGAGTGTTCAACTCCATCAATCATTACTTTTACTGAATCTGGTCCCAGTTCTGACACAATGCCTAAAGTGCCGTTGACCCATCTTCGTTGTTCTTTTTTCTCCGGGGACGTAGAATCCGTTTGATCGTTTTTCAACATCATGACCTGAGCCCCAACTCTCAAGCGTAACTTTTTTTCAGTTGGAAAAGCGCTTTGTTTTATATCTCCAGTAATCTCAGCCTCATAGGAATATTCTTGCCTTTCGATGGATTCCAGTTTTTTGTTATTGATATTGGCTGCCGTATCATTTCTTGCGGTAATAGTTATAAAACGCCTATGCCTGTCACTTGGCACGACACACCTCGTATTTAATGCATCAAGACAATTCGCAGTCAACTTCCCGATCCGCACGTCATTTAAAATTCCTATAAAAGCCGTATCTGTTTGGCGATAAATGTGATTGAGTTCCATTTTGAGCAAAGGCACTCGTTTAAATGCCGGCGCTCGAAAGAAAAAGATGCTTCCATATTTATCCTCCAAATAGCGACTGAGTTGGCCGCTGTCCACTACTGGAGGAAGTTGATACAAATCGCCAAACAAAAACAGCTGTTTTCCACCAAATGGCAATGAATTGCCATTTGCTAGCTGCAATTTTTTATCGATCATATCAATTATATCTACTCTCAGCATAGACACTTCATCAATTACGATCGCATCGACGGCTCGCAAGACCGCACGTTGTCTGATGCCAAGTTTCGTTTGCTCCGCATCATCAGGATTTTGTGCTTCAAGCTTCAACCGAAAGAAAGAATGAATGGTTTGGCCGTTTATATTCAATGCTGCAACACCAGTTGGCGCAACGGCAGCAACTCTTTTTTTAGAGTTTCGCATGAAATATTGTAGAAGAAATGATTTGCCGGAGCCGGCTTTTCCGGTAATATACATCGTTTGATTCGTATTTTCCATAATGTCGTATACTTTTGCCTGTTCCTCACCAAGAACTACCTCGCGAACATCGGCACTCTCGTGCAATTCCGGTTTTTTTTGGGGCGTAGTGAAAGATTTTAATTTGCTACTGGACTGAGGATTATTTTTCATCGCCGCTCCCTTGACTGTCAAATAATTTGGGGGCGGAAGGTTCTTCTTGGGTCTTTTTGCTTTTTTTCCCTGTCTTACGCTTAGGTTTCTTTTCTCCCTTATCTTCCGCAGGTCCATTTAATGTATTTGATTCCTCGCGCAAAACTTCTTTATCTGCCAGTTTGATAATTATTTTTAATCCTTCGCTGACTTTAAGCAATTCCTTTTGCTGATTATCAATCGCTTCTGCCAATCGCTTACAATATTGGGTGATTTGCTCCCAGCGTTCTGCTGCGGAGCCTTTTAAGCTCATGTTCATTTTCTCCTCCTCATTTTTCATCAATTCTTTTCCATTTTCGCGTACATCGTTGTTTAATAACAGGAAAAGCCGATACCCAATCTGTAGCGGCTTCTTTCTTGAATATATATTACCACATGTGGTGCTACCTGTCAAAATAATTTCATATTTTTGGCTTTGACGGGTGTTTTTGCTCGCATTCCTTTTGCATCTTCGCGCCCTTATACGAGCCAAGTTCATTTCCTCTCAATGATTACCGGGCTTATTCAGGTTCATTTTTATCGGCTTTTTCGCTTGAATCTTGCGTGTTTTCTTCATGCGTCCCGTTGAATTTTCTTTTTTGTTTTGAATTGCGGAGTATCAGAAAGACAACCGCAAAGAGGGCGAACATGCCATAGCGTAAGATGGTATTATTTATTGATTTCTCTGCGGCAACGCTTGCCTCTGAAGTTTTTACCAGCATACGAATTGCAAGATCGTTCAAAGCCTGTTCAGCTCCCGGGTGTCCTGCATCTTTTGCCAATGTCATGTACTGTTTCGCCAAATCGTATTTTTTTTGATCTTCATACATGATTCCCAAAGTCAGCTGAGCATCGGCATTTCCGGCGTCAGCGTGTGGCTTCAAGTATTTTTCCGCCGCAGTGTACTCTTTTCTTGAGGCATATACTCCCCCAAGAATCAATTGGGCAGGGCTGTTGCCCGCGTCTGCGTTGGGTTTTAAATATTTTTCCGCCGAACCGATATCACCCGTCAGCAAATATACTGCCCCAAGCGTGAATTGCGCTTGATCATTCCCGGCATCGGCAGCCGGTTTTAAATATCTCTCAGCCATGGGAAAATTTTCTCCCATGAAATATGCAACGCCAAGTAAAATTTGCAGGTCGATATTTCCGCTTTCGGCATCGTTTTCAAAGCTATTTTTCAGATTTCGATAATCTTCGGGGCTATTCAAGTTTTCCAATACTGCGCGCATATTTTCATTTGTTGCTTTTGCCGCCATTTTTAGATATTTACCCGCTTCCGCATAATTGTCTTGAAGCAGGTATACCAGACCCAGAGTGAACTGTGATTCAAAGTCGCCACTTTCGGCGTTTGTCCTGTGTGCTTCCAGTTGAGCTTTGAATGAGTCTGGCCTGTAGAATGCCCGGGTTCTCTGATCTAACACGAACAGCGCAAAACAAAGTAAAATAATAATTTTCTTCATTTGATACCCCCTCTATTTGTCCTTCTAAGTCCGCGCCCTTTGCGCCCCTTGGCGCCTTTGTACGGGCTATTCTTACTTCCCCGCCCTCAGCGGGAACGGGCGAGCCGAAATCCCAGACGGCGTCCTTTATCCGCCGGTTGGTGTCGATCCCGGCAGGCGGAACGGAGATTCTGCGGCCCGACTTCGATCCACGCTCCTCCGCGGTCGACACGGGCGGAGCCCGAAGACGCGCCCTGCGGATCGCGCTGTGCTTCGTCGCTGTATGCGCCGTACCAATCCCAGCACCATTCCCATACGTTTCCGTGCATATCGTAAAGCCCCCAGGCGTTGGGGGCGAAACTTCCCACAGGCATCGTCTGTTTACCGGATTCTCCCGTCGTGTTTGAACCAAAGAAGCTCTTGTCATTGAAGTTTGCCTGACGGGCGGTAATGGTTTCGCCCGTATTGAAGGGCGTGACAGTACCTGCGCGGCAGGCGTATTCCCATTCCGCCTCGGTTGGCAGGCGATAGCCGTTGGCGCTTTGGTTCCAGGTTACGTTTTCCCCGTTAATCTCATAAGCGTCGGCGAGTCCCTCCCGCCGGCTTTTGGCGTTGCAGAAGCGTATCGCGTCAAACCAGCTGACATGCGTAACAGGGTTGTTTTCCCCTTTCCAAGCGCTGGGGTTTGTTCCCGTCAGAGCCTGGTATTCTCTCTGCGTCACTTCAAAAGGGGAAAGGTAAAAGGAACTGACCGTTACCGGATGCGCCGTTTCATCGTTTCTGCGTCCCGTTTCCGTAACCGGACTGCCCATCAGGAACGCGCCGCCCGGGATATACACCATGCCGGTCGGCGTCGCGGACTGTCGGCCGGTTTGTCCGTTTGCCGGGATCGCAAAAACCAAGGAAAAGATGAAGCAAAAAGAGAAAACAAAAATCTTTCTCATCTGTATCGGTAAAACTGCACCAGCACCCCGTCGGGATCCTTAATATAGAAAAAGATCACGTTGGGCGGCAGCGTTTCGGGTTCGATGATCTCAAAGCCCCCGGCCGCAAGTTCCGCCTTCCACGCGGCGATATCCCCGGGAACGAGAAACCCGATGGTAATATTGACGGCAACGACAGGTTCCGCGGGCGCGGCCTGGCGAATCAATTCCACGACGGTCTCCCCGTCCCCCATAAAGGCGATCCGCGCTTTTTCCAGAGGCGCATCGGCCGGTACGGTGCGGGCAATCGGGAGTCCGACGATATCGCGGTAAAAGGCGACGGATTTTTCAAAGGCTTTGGCGTGTATGGTGACATGACTGAATTTCATAAAACATCCTCCTTTTTCAATTTTCCCCACAATGTGATGGTCTTCCGCTCCGTGGCCGCGAATCCTTCTCCGTAAGGCGTCTGCTCCTCGCTCAGGACCGAGCGGATCAAAGCCGCGCCGCTCCGGTATGCCAGAGCATCGGCAAAAGTCAAGGCCTTGCCCGCGTCTCCGCTCAGGAAGGGCAGGAAAAGCCCCGCCTCCGGTTGAAATCGGGCCCCGAGGACAAGCATGGTCGTTCCGTCCGTATAGAGCCAGCCGTTTTCCGCCATGCAGGTCCCGAGTCCCGGGCCTACGGGATAATATGTCTGGTTGAGGCAGAGAAAGCCCCCTTTCATTTCCGGATAACAGGGACTCAGGCAGGCTTCCCCTTCCGCAGGGGAGACCTGTACGAAATCCGAACACTCCTCCTTCGTAAGAGGCCGGACCGCCCGCGTAAATTCACCGTAAGCGCCCGCCATATGGAGTCCGTTAATCTCTGCCAGATGGCGGCTTACGACATTGGTCGCGCCCGTATACATACCGACCTGCGTGAGACCCAGGGCCTCCGCTTCCTTGGCCCAGCTGCGGTAAAGGGCTTTTCCCGCTCCTTGGCTCTGCCATTCGGGGTCGACCCGGAGCGTCTCCAGCCAGCCGAAATTCCCGTAGAGAACCGTCAGCTTCCCGATCCCGATGATCTCCGACCCCGCGAAGACCCCGCTCAAAGCTCCTTTGCTCTTTTTCGTGAAAAGATCCCAGGCGTCGTCCAGGTATCGATGACCGGGCATGGCGGCCGCTTCCACGGCGACGGCGCCCGCTCTGTCCCCGTCTTTTAGCGCCCTTACCGTAAACTTTTCCTCATTCATGTAAACCTCCGAATGTAAAATATGTGAATTCATTTCCAAGGCTCTGAAATTCTTAAAAAAGCCGGTACCCAAATCAGTATCGGCTTTCTGTATTTTCATATTACCACATTTTGACCCGTTTGTCAAAAATTTGTCTTTATTCCACGATCTTGGCGTTCTTGAAGGCCGGATTGGAGAGATCGACCTTGTATCTTTCCGCGACTTTCTTGTTGACCAGGACAAGGTCTTCCTTGGGTTTCTCATAGGGCATATCGGCAGGGGACTTCCCTTTGAGGATCTCGACGGCCATTTCGCCGGCCCGGTAACCGATCTTGTAGAAATCGATGGTCGCCGTCATCAAAGCGCCGCTGGGCACGGAATCTTCCGTCGAACCGAATACGGGCTTTCCCGCTTTGTTGGATTTTTCGAGAACGAGGGCAAAGGCCGAAACCACCGTGTTATCCGTTGTCATGAAGATCATGTCCACTTTGGACAGCAGCGCGTCCAGCGCCGGGGCAATCTCGTTGACGGAGGTGACGCCCGCTTCCTCATAACCGATACCCGCTTTTTTCGCCTCATCCTTGATCTCGTTGATGGAAATCACGGAATTGGCTTCTCCGGTATTGTAAATGAGACCGATTTTCTTGAGTCCGGGAAATACCGCCTTCACAAGGGCGATCTGCGACGCGATGGGCAGCGGATCGGGCGTTCCCGTGATATTTTTTCCCGTGAGTCCCGAAGCGATGGGATCCGTCACGGCGGTCAGGACAATGGGAATATCCTTGGTGGCGTTGTAAGCGGCCTGGGAGCTCGGCGTGGATATGGTGAAAATCAAATCTTTTTTGGCGTCCACATAGCCTTTGGCAATCAGTTGCGCCGTCCCCACGTCGCCCTGGGCGTTCTGAAACTCAATCTGCGCGTCTCCGTAACCCTGATCGGCGAGGGCCTTCTCAAAGCCTTTCCGCGACAGGTCCAGCGACGGATGCTCAATAATCTGGGTCGCTCCGATCTTGATGTCCTTGGGCGCCTTGGCCGAAAGACTGAGTGCGCTCAGCAATAATACCGACAAAACCGACAAAACTTTTTTCATTCTGATGTTCCCCCTTCTAAGTAATAAAATTGGTGCTCTTATCATACCACGCCGGCGGGCGGTTTTGGTAGAGTACAATTCGGAAGGGGAAGCTGTTCGGGTTTTCTTCATGAAAAACGCGGATTTTCAGGGGCTCTTCCGGGGGAAATGACGAAAACCCTGTTCGGAAGACGCCCTTTTTCCGCGATTTTTTCTGTTAGGATTGGTTTGCTTTGAGTTTATCGGCGACCCCTTTGAGCAGGCTCATCAGAAGCGCCGTATCCTCAGGGATCATGATCCGCACCGCGTTTTGCCCGATCCCGTCAAAATTCCGGCCGCTGACCGAGGCGATCCCGGCCTCCAGAAGGACCTTGTGCAAATCGACGGCCCAGTCTTCCGTGTAGAGCAGCATGACCGGCGTGCTTTCATCGGTATGGGCATAGCGGATCACGGGGTTTTCCCGGAGAAAAGAAAGCAAAATTTTCTTTTTTTCCCGGGTACGTTCGATCAGGGCTTGCTGATAATCCCCGATCCGGAAGATTTCCTCGGCGAGCCTTCGCGCGTGGGCGTTGCAGTTGAAAGGCGTGATGATTTTTTTGAGCTGGGTCGTCGCGTAGGGGGCCGCCGCGGAATAGCCGAAGCGGATCCCCGCCATCCCGTAGCCCTTGGAGAGCGAGCGGGTCACGAAGAGGTTTTTGTGTCGCCCCGTATGGGCGACAGCCGAGCGGGAAAGATCTATGTAGTCGCCGTAGGCTTCGTCCACAATGACGGCCGCCTCCATCCGCTCCGCTTCTTTTATGATTTCGGCCGTCTCAGCTGAAGTCAGCGTCTGCCCCGTGGGATTGTTGGGGTTTTCGAGGAAAACGAGGTCCGCCCCGCTTTTGCGCATTTCCGTGATGAATCCGGCCGTATCGAACCGATAGTTTTCGTCGGCCCGAAGGGCCCTATGGACATGCCTTGCTCCGAGGCAGCGGATGTGGTCCGTATAGGCTGAAAAATGCGGTACACAGCTGAATACGGTCTTTCCCGGCGCGAGATACAGCAGATTGATCCCCTGCAAGAGGTCGTAGGATCCGTTGCCGATACAAATATTTTCAGCAGATATAGCGGCAATGGAGGCATAGATATCCACGATGGCCCCGATGACCCCCTCGTGATGGGGGTATTGCTTGATCAGGGACTGGGGGGTCAGCTCCAAAAGCTTCAGAATCGCTTCGGGAAAAGGACTCTGGTTCACGCCGAGGGAGCAGTCCAGCAGGCAATCCACCGGCATGGGGTCCGCGTAGGATTTCGGTTCGTAATTTGCGATATAAGGATGTATTCCGGGCATGTCAAACCTCTTTTTTAATGATTTTCCGCAGGCGCGCAATGCGCGCCCCTACGCATTCTCAATTCTTCACGCCGTATCGTTTGGCGACTTCGGGATTGATAAATCTTGTGGATTTCGTCACGGCCACATAGGGGATGTTCTCAATTTTTTCCCCTTCAAGGTAGCGGGCGATCATGAGTCCCGTCTCAAAGCCCACGTCATATTCGGCGATGCAGTCGGTAGCCAGGGCCCCCTGGTCGAGGAACACCTTGACCGCGGAAATAATGGGGATATTCTTGGCGTTGCACTTGTCGACGACGATGGGATAGGCCGTCGCGATCATGTTGTCGTCGGTGCTGTAGAGGACGTCGATCTCTCCCACAAGGGAATCGAGGGCGCTGGCGATGTCGTTGGTGGTCGTAATGCCCCGGGCCTTCACGTCATAGCCCGCTTCCCGGGCGATTTTCGCGAAGCGCTCCATGGTCTCGGCGGAATTGGACTCGCCCGAATGATAAACGATCCCGATTCGTTTGGCTTTCGGCAACAGGTCCTGGATCAGTTTCACGTTGTTGGCCACGGGAATCCGATCGCTGGCCCCGGTCACGTTTTTCAAAAGGACGCCGGCCTTTTCGGGATAGGCCACGACGGAAAAGAAAATGGGTTTCGTCTTGATGACGTTGACGGCGGCCTGGGCCGAAGGGGTCGCGATGGGGACGATGATGTCGGCCTTTTCGTTGAATTCCTGGGCGATCAGGGTCGCCGTGGGGAATTCTCCCTGGGCGTTCTTGTAGAGGAACGTCACCTTGCTCTCGTCATAACCCTTGGATTTCAGCGCGTCCATGACGCCCTGCCGTCCCTCGTCCAAGGCCGGATGCTCTACGATCTGAATAATTCCGACCACGATTTTTTTCTCTTCGGCTTTGGCGAAAAGGCCTGTTCCCGCGCAAAGCCCCAATATTGCCATGATCAACAGTATTTTTCTCATTTTTCATATCCTCCTTGTTTTTTTAAATTCCAAATTTTTTCGCAATATCGGGATTGATATACCGCGTCGATTTTTCCACCGGGATGTAGGGCATGTTTTCGATCTTTTCCCCTTCAAGGTAGCGGGCGATCATATGCCCGGTCTCGATGCCGACGTCGTATTCGTCGATATACTCGGTGGCCAGGGCCCCCTGGTCCACGAAGACCTTGACGGCGGAGATGATCGGAATGTTTTTCGCGTTGCACTTGTCGATGACGATGGGGTAGGCCGTGGCGATCATGTTGTCGTTGGTGCTGTACAGGAGATCAATCTCGCCGACAATGGAATCCATGGCGCTGGCGATGTCGTTGGTCGTCGTCACGGTGCGGACCACAAGCTCATACCCGGCTTCCTTGGCTTTCTTGGAGAATTCCGACATGGTCTCCGCGGAATTTTTCTCGCTGTTGTTGTAAATGATCCCGATTTTCTTTGCTTTCGGCAGCAGTTCCTTGATCAGTTCCACATGTTTTGCCGTGGGAATCCGGTTGCAGGCCCCGGTCACGTTCTTCTGCAGGACCCCAGCGCTTTCGGGGTAAGCCACGACCGTAAAGAAAACGGGTTTGGTCTTTACCACATTGACAGCCGCCTGAGCCGCCGGCGTCGCCACCGCTACGATGATGTCCGCCGTTTCGTTGAATTCCTGGGCGATCAGCTGGGATGTCGGAAAGTCCCCCTGGGCATTTTTGTAAAGAATGTTTACTTTGCTTTCGTCATAGCCCTTTTCTTTGAGTCCGTCAATGACGCCCCTGCGGGATTCATCGAGAGAAAAGTGCTCGACGATTTGGGTGATTCCCACGGTGATTCTGTCGTCTTTCTTTGATTTGGCCAGAAGCCCCGCGCTCAGGATCAGACTTGCCACTACCAACGTTACTGCCGTTATGCCGAATTTTCTCATTTTTCATTTCCTCCGTTTTTTGATTTTAAAGGTTAAAATAAAATTCCCCGTCCATCGCTTCATAGACAGGGAATCAGGTTTACGCGTTTGTACGTTTCGGAGTTCGGGTTTTTTCGAACAAAAAAGCCCGTTTTTTCATAAAACAGGCTTTGACGACTATTTTTTATCTTCAACGATAACAAGGGAAGCGGCGGAATTTTGATCCGACGATCCTCAATTCACAGCAAACAATGGCAAAACCTGATTTACCTGCCTATTCGATAAGTCATGTAATCTGCTCTGCCACCACCAAGTAAACCGGATTGTCATTTGTTCACCTCCTTAACTTTGATCTTGTTACCCGCTATGATAGCGTATTCTTTCCGATTTGTCAAATCTTTTTTTTCGGGTCCCCTTTAAAAGCGTGAATTTTGGCTGGAAAAATCACGGATGTGCACGGGGCTTATGGATTTTCGAGGAGAAAATCGGCGATATTCTCCCTGTGGATCACCTCGAAGGAACAATCCGGATAGGCCGAGAGGAAAACTTTCGGGTGTTTCAGCTTCGCCATGGGATTCCAATTGAACTCCCAGGCCCGGAGCTCTCCGTCCAGCTCTTCGATATAGTCCACTTCCTGCTGTTGCTGGGTCCTCCAAAACCAACAGTTGGCGAAACGCCGGATATATTCGTTGCGTTTGAGCCGCTCGCTGATCACAAAATTCTCCCAGAGCTTCCCGACGTCGTCGCGATTTTCCGCGGCGCGGAAGTCGGCGACAACCGCGTTCCGGATCCCGTTGTCCCAAAAATAGATTTTTCGGCTGGCCTTCAGCTCGTTTCTCAGGTTGCGGGAAAAGGAGGCCAAGCGGAAGATGATATAAGCCTGTTCCAGTACGGTGATGTATTTTTCGACGGTCTTGGCGTCGAGGCCGCAGAGTCGGGAAAGTTCAGAAAACGAAACCTGCGAGCCCACTTGATAAGCGAGGGCCTTGAGCAGACGCGTCAGGCGCTCGGACTTTTTGATTTTCTCCAGCGTCAGAATGTCTTTGTAGAGATAGCTTTCCGACAGTTCATGCAAAGCTTCGCGTTCTTCGCCGGGACAACTGACAACTTCCGGATAATATCCGAAGACCAGTCGGTGGGGCAAAAGTCGCAGCTCGTCCAGCAGGCCGTGGTGGGCAACCATTTCGCCGAAGGATATCGGATACAGGATAAACTCGCGCTTTCGTCCGGTCAAGGGTTCATTGAGCTTGTTCGCGAGATCGAAGGAGGAACTGCCGCTGGCGACAAGACGTACGCCGGGGATGGCGTCGGTGACCAGCTTCAGCTTGAGGCCGATATCGGCAATCCGCTGGGCTTCATCCACGACAAGGGTTTTGTGCTCGCCGATCAGGGCCTTGAGGCGCGTGGACGAGATGTTCTCAAACAAGTCCCGGACGTCGGAATCGTCTCCGTTCAACCAAAGGGTATCGCCGCCTTTGCCGAAGACACGTTCAATCAGGGTCGTTTTGCCGGCCTGCCGAGCTCCCAGCAGGACAATGGCTTTGTCGGTGCTGACGTTCTTCAGTTGCTCTTCCAGAAATCTGGTAATCATGAGGTAGCTCCTGTGGTTTTCTTTATATATGCTATATTATATCATTAAGATTTCCGGAATGCAATCCTTATTTATTATAATATTTCAGGATTTGGTTCCAGTATTATTAAAAGAATTTTGGATTTAATTCCAGCTTTCTTATAAGATTATAGGATTTAATTCCCGATTTATGATAGTATTTCTGGATTAGGGTCCGTTTTTATTCTTTTGGGCGTTGCCTTCTCTAAATTACAGCCTGGAGATCAGCGTAAATTGTGTCCGCCCGCATTTTTTATAAGATTTCCGGAATGTAATCCATATTTTTTATAAGATTTGCGGATTTGATTCCGATTTTATTATAATAATTCAGGAATGAATTCTTGTTTTATTATAATATTATCAGATTAGATTCCTGTTTTCTGAAAAGAATTCTGGATTTGATTCCCGATTTATGATAGTATTTCTGGATTAGGGTCCGTTTTTATTCTTTTGGGCGCTGCCTTCCCTAAATTACGGCGGGAATTCTGTCCGGTGCTGCGCGGCCCGGAGGCCGCGCAGCACCCTGTGAAGAAGTAGGTCGGTAGTGGGCCTGCGGCCCACTACCGACCTGAAGATCCGAATAAATCAAGTCAGCCCGCATTTTTTATAAGATTTCCGGAATGTAATCCATATTTTTTATAAGATTTGCGGATTTGATTCCGATTTTATTATAATAATTCAGGAATGAAATCCTGTTTTATTATAATATTCTCGGATTTTATTCCCGTTTTCTTATAAAATTTCAGGATTTCAAGGTTAATTTCTGATAGCGCTCCATCAGAGCGGCGACGCAATCGGCTTCGGACT
>JAISTB010000041.1 GCA_031272775.1 Fusobacteriaceae bacterium
CGCTGAATTACCGGTGATGGAAAACTCCGCCAAAATTCCGCGTCTGCTTTGGAATAATCAATCGTTTCGGATAATTCCGCCAGGACCTCAGCCACCCGCTCCAATCCTCCGATTCTGTCTTCGTAGAGAACCAAATCCAAAGACGTAAACTCCGGTGTGGAGATACATATTTTATCCCGACCGGCAGCTTTTTCAACGATATATTTTGCGGGAATATTATGTTTCGCAAAAAATCGAATGGATGATTCGTTTTTAATCCGGCTTTTAAGCTGATTGGAATCTGCAATCACCTGCAAAACCTGCGGTTGTTGGTGAGCGGAACCATAGATTGCCGCAGCGCTCAGCAAAGCAACATAATAGGTGCGACCGAGACTGTTCATCAGACGGTCGATATACTCAATCGGCGGAACGAACCCCCGCAGCGCGTATTCATCGGGAATAATTACATAAAATCCCTGCCTTGCGGAATACAGACGATTGTTTTTTTTCAGACGATAGATAACGGAATCAATTGTTTTTTGTGGCATGTGGAGAAAATGCGATTTCAATTCTTGAAGATCAAAAGCGATTCTTCCTTTTTTCGGAAGAGAGGTAATCCAATCTCTGACATTATTTGCCGGGTCCATAGTATTTCCTCTGGTCACAACATGGCGGAATATTACTTCATTATTAAAAGTATTTCGTCGCTTAACTGAATTTTACCATGAGAAAACAAAAAATGCAAGAATTTTTGTCTACCAATATAAAATAATAAAAAATCGTGGAAAAATGATTGTTGAAAAGGAGGGCAAGGCATGCCTTACCCCCCTTTTTACAAAATCTTAAAAATATACGCGAAATGCCTGTCCAGGGCGTCCTTCCCTTTGATGAAGTCCCGCTCCCCGATGGAACTTACGATGTCTTCGTGGGATTTCTGCAGGCCGTCCTGATTGTCGGGATTTTCGAAGATCTTCCCCCGCAGGTAGCCCACGTAAAACTCCATCAGGTTGTCGAAGGACGTCAAGTTGTTTAAGATATAGGCGTTTTTGCCGATGCCGGCGACGCCGTAGTGGATTTTCTTGTCATAGATGATTTTGATCTTTTCGCTCTCGCAGTTTCGGAGCATCGTCGCGAAGTGCTCCAATTCGGCGATATCTTTGGCCGTGGCTTTCTGGATCGCCAGAGACAGCGACTGGAGCTCCAGCGCGTAGCGGAATTCCATGAGTTCCCGGATGTTGATGAGGTCCAGGGAATACATCAGGGACATGATTTCCACGAGACTGCGGGAAAAATTGTTTGTGATGTAGTTGCCCGAGCCGTGCCGGACTTCGATGAGACCCATCCGGTCCAGGATTCGCAGGCCTTCCCGCGTGGAATTCCTGCTGATGTTGAGCTGCTCGGCCAGGTCCCGTTCAGGGGGCAGTTTATCCCCGATCTTGAACGCGTGGCTGATGATTTTGTCTTTGATGTAATTGATCAGTGTTTCATAGGATTTGTCTGCCGCCATGAATACTCCCTTTTTCCGCTAATTACCTGCGCTGCCGCCGCATCTGGAACGCGATGACGATGCGCTGCACTTCGTTTGTCCCCTCAAAGATCTGGAAAATTTTGGCGTCTCTGAGCAGTTTTTCGACCGGATATTCCTTGGAATAGCCGTAGCCGCCGAAGATCTGGATCGCGTCGCTGGCCACCTGCATGGCGATGTCGGAGGCGTAGCACTTGGCGATGGCCGCTTCCTTGGCAAAGGGGAGCCCCATATCGAACAGCGTCAGCGCGTGGGCCGTCATCTGGCGGGCCGTTTCGGTCTTGATTTCCATGTCGGCGAGCTTGAATTGGATCGCCTGATTTTTGATGATGGGCTTTCCGAACTGCACACGTTTTTTCGCGTAGGCCAGCGCCTCGTTGATGGCCCGCTGGGCGATGCCCGTGGCGACCGCGCCCATCCAGGCCCGGGCCTGGTCCAGGGTCTTCATGGCAATGTCAAAGCCCTTGCCCTCTGCGCCGATCATGGCCGAAGCCGGTACGCGGCAGTCCTCGAGGACCACGTCGCAGGTATTGGACGTCCGGATCCCCATTTTGTCTTCGTGATGGCCCGTCGAGAGGCCCTTTGTCCCCGCCTCGATAAAAAACATCGAGATGCCGTTGAGCCCGGCCGATTTGTCCGTCATGGCCGTAACGCAGTAGAACGAGGCCACGCCGGCGTTGGTGATAAAGCATTTGCGGCCGTTCAGCACCCAGTCGTCGCCGTCTCTGACGGCTACGGTCCGGCCCGCCGAGGCGTCGGATCCCGCGTTGGGTTCCGTGAGCCCGAAGGCCCCGAAGCCGCCGTTCACGATAATCTCACAGGCTCTCTTTTTCTGCGCGTCGCTGCCGCCGATGATGACGGGCTTCAAGGCCAGGCCGTTTCCCGAGAGCGTGATCGCGAATCCCGCGTCGGCGATGGCCATTTCTTCCATGATGGCGGCCATCGTGAGCTTGTCGAGGCCCAGTCCGTCATATTCCACGGGGACTTCCAGCATATGGAGCTGCATGTCGATGGCCTTGTCGTAGATCTCTTTGGGCCATTCGCCGCTTTTGTCGTATTCCTTGCATTGTTCCTTGACTTCCTTTTCGCAAAACCTTCTGACTTCCTTGATGAGTTCTTTGGATTCTTCCGATGTGATGATATAAGGCATTTGTTCCCTCCGTTTATGGTTTTATGGTTTGTTGTGCGTTTTTTACGGTGGCGGCGATGCTGCCCCGGGCCGGGCGTATGGTCAGATCTTCGCCGGGTCTGACGTCGGCGGCGTTTTTCACGAGCTTTCCGTCCCGGTCATAGACGAGACTGTATCCCCTTTCAAGGATATTCAGGGGGTTGAGCCCCGAGAGCTTGCTTTCTCGGTACATGAGGTCGCCGTAGCGTTCCCGGAACATCCGGGTCAGCTCCCTGTCCAGCTGTTTTTGCCGGTCTTTCAGGAGCCCCCCCTTTTCGGCGGGCATTTTGAGAAAATTTTTGAGCCGGTAGTCGTTCTGCCGCGTTTCGATCTCGTTTCTCAAGTAGTCGAGGTATTTCCGGTAAATGCTTCGGAGATATTTCCAGCGGTTGACGAGTTCAAAGCGTGTTTTGGTCTTTTCCGGTATGGCGATTTCCACGGCCTGGGTCGGCGTCGCCGCCCGGACGTCGGCCGTAAGGTCCGTAAGGAGCAGGTCGATCTCATGCCCCACCGCCGAGATAATGGGCTTTTTGCAGTTGTAGAAGGCCAGGGCCGTCTGTTTTTCATTGAAGGCCCAGAGGTCTTCGATGCTGCCGCCGCCCCTTCCCGCTATAATGAGGTCGATGTCGTCCAGGGCGTCCAGGACCGCTATGCCTCGGGCGATTTCCTCCGCCGCCCCCGCTCCCTGTACTTTGGCCGGATAAATGTAGATGCGGATTCTGTCGTCCCGTTTCCGCGTCGTCTGGATGATGTCGTGGACCGCCGCCCCGGTCAGGGCCGTGACAACGCCGATGGCCCGGGGATACTGGGGCAGAGATTTCTTGTGTTCGGCGTCAAAATAGCCCTTCTCGGCCATTTCCCGCTTCAGGCGCTCCAGCCGGGCAAAGAGGTCCCCGAGGGCGTTTTTTTTCTCGATGTGCCGGGCGAGGATCTGGAATTCCCCTTTGTTTTCGTAAAAGCCGACGTCGGCGAAAACTTTGACCGCGTCTCCCTCCCTGAGGTCTTCGGGGATCCGCTTGAGCTTGTATTGAAAGGCCGCGCACTTGATCTGGGCCTTGTCGTCCTTGAGGCTGAAATAGAGGTGTCCGCTCTTGTAGTAAGAAATGTTGGACATTTCCCCTTCGATAAAAAAATTGTGCAGGGCGTCGTTGTCCTCGAGATAATTTTTGACGCGTCTCGTGAGCTCCGAGACCGTATAAATCCTGTCTTCCATGGTCAGAAACTTTCGAGGGCGAGCACGCAGGCGACCGCTAATTTCGCCCGCTCAAAGAGCGTTTCGACGACGGCGTATTCCCGGTCCGAATGATTCCATTCACCCTTGACGCCCATCTGATCGACTGTCGGGACGCCGGCCCGGACCGAAAACGTCGAGTCCGATCCCCCGCCGGAAACAATGGGGTGGGGCTTCGGAAAGCCCAGTTCTTCCGAGACTTTGGCGACCAGGGCAAAGAGCCTGTCGTTTCCCGGGGTCCGTTCCATGGGGCCGATGCTGACATGACTTGTGTATTCGGTATGCGTTCCCTCCACATAAGTTTTTTTGGCGATGGCCAGGAGTTTTTCCTCCACTTCGGCGTAATCCTCCTCTTTCATGACCCGGACGTCCACTTCCATGGTTGCCTTTCCGGCTACGGCGTTTCTTGTGACGCCGCCCTCGACTCTGCCGACGTTGAACGTGAGGCCCCGGGGATAATCGTTGAGGTTCTGAATATCGATGATTTTATGGGCCATTTCGAGGACCGCGCTTCTGCCCTTTTCGGGTTCCCGACCCGCGTGGACCGCGACGCCCGTAATCGTAAAATCATAGGAAGCGGAGCCCTTGCGACCGACGACAATGGCGTTTGCCACATCTCCGGTTTCGAAATTGAAAGCGGCGACGCAACCTTTCGCTTCGTTTTCAAAGACAGCGGCCATATCGGTCTGCGGATGCCCTGTCTCTTCGTCCCCGGCGAGGACGATCTTGATCTGGCGCTTGTCGTAGCCCGCTTCCATGAGGGCTTTGGCCACATAGAGCTGGATCACGACGCCCGCTTTCATATCCAGCGCGCCGGGTCCCGTAGCCTTGCCGTCTTTGATTGCAAAGGGCCGGGCTTTGGCCGTCCCGTGGGGGAAGACCGTGTCGTAGTGTCCCATGAAGCAAACGGGGGCAAGAGCCGTTTTTTCACCAAAGGCGGCCTTGAGACCGTTTCCCGCGCCGGCGAAGGGAATGACTTCCGCAGTCGCTCCGAAAGCTTCCAGCTTGTCCCGCAAAAAAGCCGCGACGACGTCGACGTCGGCCTTGTCCATGGTACCGCTTTCCATGTTGACGAGGGTTTTCCAGAGATTCAGCATTTCGTCCCTTTTGGCGTCCAAAAACGCAAAGGCTTTTTCTTGCACTGCTTTCATTTTATGCCTCCTGTTGTGTGAGTTGTTTTCGGTCAAATCGCGCCGCGCATTCCACATGGGACACCATGGGAAACATGTCGAAGGGAAAGACCTCGGTCAGGTCGTAACCCAGCGTCGTCAGAGCCCGGGCGTCCCGCGCGAATGTGGCGGGGTCGCAGGAAATATAGACGATACAGGGAATTCCACTTGCGGCGAGAACCTCGGGGATATGCCTGTCCAGTCCCTTTCGCGGCGGGTCGAAGAGGACGCCGTCAAGGATTTCTCCGCCTGCCGTGAGCTTCGGCAGCAGGTCTTCGACGGCTCCCGTCATAAAATCGATATTTTTTATCTTGTTTTCCGCCGCCGTCCGCCTGCCGTCTTCAGAGGCTTCGGGCACGGCTTCGATGGCGATGACCCGTCCCGCTTCTCCGGCCATGAGCATGGCCAGGGTTCCTGTCCCCGAAAAGGCGTCGACGAGGGTTTTCCCCCGGATGTCCCCGAAAAGAGAGATCGCCTTTCGGTACAGGTTTGCCGCCTGCTTGACGTTGATTTGGAAAAAGGACAGGGGGCTGATATGAAAGCGGATGCCCGCGATTTCTTCCCGCAGGGTCTTTTCTCCC
Source organism: Fusobacteriaceae bacterium (assembly GCA_031272775.1). Taxonomy (NCBI): domain Bacteria; kingdom Fusobacteriati; phylum Fusobacteriota; class Fusobacteriia; order Fusobacteriales; family Fusobacteriaceae; species Fusobacteriaceae bacterium. Next base: position 5,654 of record JAISTB010000041.1, read on the forward strand.
CAGAGATGGACGTTCTTTTTGCCGATGGCAACGTTTGTCGCCCTGTCGTTTAAAGAAATATACAGCGAGCGGATTTCCGGGAATTTGTCTTTCAGGCGATGCAGGACTTGGGTCTCTTTTTTCCCGGCGGCGCCGCTGTTTGTGACCAGGACGACCATGGCCTGACCGGCTTCGTTTGTGCGGATCATCACATGGCGCAACAACCCCTTCCCGCTTGTCTCATCGTAGACCGAAAGACCCGCCTCGTCGCAAAGGGCCGTGAGCGCTTCGATGATCCGGTTTCCGAGGACGGAATTGAGCGGGTTCTCCCTGACCGCGAAGACCTCGTGGGAGCGCCTACGGAAAAAGCCCGTGATGAGCTTTCCCTGTTGCCTTCGGAAGGGTTCGATGATTTTGTTGCGGTAATGGGTGATCTGCGGCGACGGCGCGACATCCGCCACGACCACGCCGGAGAGTTTCCCGACGCCTTTGAGGGTCTCCTCCACGATGATTTTTTTATATTTGAGTTGGGCCTCGTAACGCAACATGGCGAAATCACAGCCCTGCCAGTCCTCAAAGCTGATGTTTTCCGTTCCGCCGACCCGCTCGGGACCGGAAACGAGGATTTTTTCGATGAGTCCCCGGGCGTAGGTCTTTTTGACGGAAATGAGCCGTAAGGACAGCCTGTCGCCGGGTACGGACATGGGCGCGAATACCGCGAAATCACCGTAATATCCGAGACCTTCGCCGCCCGCGACGATTTTTTCTATGGTAAGCTCGAGGACATCCCCCTTTTTCAGATTCATGGGAGCTCCTCGTCGTCCCGTTGGCTCTTGATCCTGAAGGGCCGGATATTCCGACTGTCGACTCTCTCCATGTTATGGTTTTGCTGCATTTCGGCCATGATCCGTTCGGAATCGGCCGCGTCGGCGTACACGCGGTTTGCCTTGTCCAGCTGGTTCCGGATGTTTTCAAGTTCCGCGGTTTTGGCGGCGTTTTCGCGCTCAAGACCCGCGATCTGGATCTTGACGGCGCCGTAGGCCACCAGGAGCACAGCCACAAAGAAAGATAAAAAGAAGATTCTTTTCATGGAAACCGGTCCTTGTTACAGTTTTTCGGCGACGCGCAGCTTGGCCGAATGGGCTCTGTTGTTCCGTGCGAGCTCATCGGGTCCCGGCGTGAGCGGTTTTTTCGTGAGAATTTTGACGGCGGGTTTTTTCCCGCAGACGCAGACCGGCAGATCCGGCGGGCAGGTGCAGCCCGCGGCCAGTTCCCTGTACAGGTTTTTCACGATCCGGTCTTCGAGTGAATGAAAGGTGATGACGGCCAGACGCCCCCCCGGAGCGAGGAACGCGACGGCCTTCCGCAAGGCCTTTTCGAGGACTTCAAGCTCACGGTTCACTTCGATTCGGAGCGCCTGAAAGGTCCTTTTGGCCGGGTGTTTAAGCGTTTTTTCCGGGAAGGCGCGGCGGATCACAGCGACAAGTTCTGTCGTAGTAACGATTTCCTTCCGCGCCCGTTCCGCCGCTATGGCCCGGGCGATTTTTCGGGCGTGGCGCTCTTCCCCGTATTCATAGATGATTCTGCTGAGCTCCTCTTCGGCGTATCCGTTGACGATATCTCTGGCGGTAATTCCGCCTTCGCGGTTCATGCGCATGTCGAGGGGGGCTTCGTGTTGATAGGAAAAGCCCCGCTCGGGGTCGTCCAGCTGCGGCGAGGAGACGCCGATATCCATGAGGATCCCCTGTACAGCGTCGACGCCCGACATATAGAGCACGGCGTCGAGATTTTCAAAATTGTTCCGGTAAAGGGAGACCTGTTCCCCCCAGGGGGCCAGCCGTTCCGCCGCCCGGTCGAGGGCTTCCCCGTCCTGGTCGACGCCGATGAGCCTGCCCTCCGGCGAGAGCGCCCGGAGGATCCCTTCGGCGTGTCCGCCGCCGCCCAGCGTGCAGTCGAGATAGATTCCGTCCCGGGCCGTGACAAGAGCGTCCAGGGTTTCTCTGTACAATACCGGGATATGGGTTTCCGCTGTCTTTTGTTCCATCTTTCCCCCGATCACAAAAAAATCAGCCGGATCAATACGCGCTGGATCAGACCCACGACAAACATGAGAATCAGGGGCGAAAAATCAATGCCCATATTGGGGAGCCAACGCCGTATGGGCGCGAGAAAGGGCTCCGTAATCGTATAGACAATGCGCCCGAGAGCGCTGTTGCGAAAACTCCAGGGCAGCCATGAAAAAATACAGCGGATCAGCAGGATGATGTCGATGATCCTGCCCGCCTTGGTAATGATCTGGTATAAAATATAACTGCTGCGCATGTTGACTCCGGTGGTTGTTGTCTAAAAGCGCCCGTGGAAACGGGTTTTTTCAAATATTATTCAATAAATAATGCTTCGCCTTGACGGAATATTCCCAGCCTGACCAGACCGTAAGGATCACGGGGATCAGCATCAGATACATCATCGGGAAGCGTGCGGATCCGAGCTTGATCGCGGGGCCTGTCAAGAGGATCAGGATGATGACGATCATCTGGCTCGAGGTCTTGTATTTGCCCAGTTTTCCTGCCGGTATGATTTCCCCGTTGGCCGCCGCCAGCATGCGGATGCCGCTGATGAGGAACTCCCGGGCGATGACGACGATGGACATCCAGGCGGGGATGTAGTCCAGCTTCACAAAGAGGACCAGCGCCGAGATCACGAGAATCTTGTCGGCGAGCGGGTCCATGATTTTTCCGAAATTGCTGATCAGATCGTACTTTCTTGCCAGATAACCGTCAAAAAAATCCGTCAGGGACGCGACGATAAAGATCACAAAGGCCATGAGCCGGAACCAAATTCCGTGGGTTTCCGAGGCTTGTAAAAAATAAATAAACGGTACGGTCAGGATGATGCGCATGAATGTCAACTTGTTCGGCAGATTCATAATTCACGTATTATACGCGCCGTTTCCGGTTCTCTAATACTCCCTCCTTCATCTATGGTGTCATATGGTCTTGTTGACAATGGTCCCGGTAAAGTCATAATCGAAATTCTGCTCGAGACGGACCGTGACAAAATCCCCGGCTTCCACCGCGCCTTCTTCGATGCTGACGTTCCCGTCGATATCCCAGGCCTGGGTCTCCATGCGACCTTCGGGCGGATCTTCTCCATGGGCGGATTTGTCCACGAGAACTTGTACCTCGCGGCCCAGCATGGCTCTGTTTTTCCGGTCGGCGATGTCCCTTTGCAGATTTTGCAGTTCCACCGCCCGTTTTTCCTTTCGCGCCCCGGGGATCTGCCCGGGCATATTCGCGGCCGGCGTCCCTTCTTCGCGAGAATAGGGAAAAACGCCCGCGTAGTCAAAGCAAAATTCCTCGAGGAATTCCTTCAATTCCTTGAATTCCGCCGCGGTCTCCCCGGGAAAGCCCGTGATGACCGATGTGCGGAAGGCCGCTCCCGGAAGGGCTTCGCGGATTTTCGTCAGTTTTTTCCGGATGTCTGCGCCCGTCATCCGCCGTCCCATCAGCTTCAGCAGGCGGTCGCTTATGTGCTGGACCGGAAAATCGATATAGTTACAAAGTTTTTCTTCGTTTTTGAGCAGCTCGAGGAGCTCATCGTCAAAAGAAGCGGGATAGAGGTAATAGAGCCTGATCCAGCGGATCCCGCCGACGCCCGTGAGTTCCCTGAGCAGTTTCGGCAGCGAGGGTTTTCCATAGAGATCACGGCCGTATTCCGTCGTTTCCTGGGCCAGAAGATTGAGTTCCTTGACGCCTCGGGCGGCCAGTTTTTCCGCTTCCCGGACAATATCCCCGACGGGCCTGCTCCGCAGCGGTCCCCGGAGTTCCGGAATCACACAGTAGGTGCATTTCCGGTCGCAGCCCTCGGCGATTTTGAGATAAGCCAAATGGGCCGGGGTCGTGAGGAACCGGGCCGTATCGGCGTCAGGCAGAAAACCCGCGTCGCCGCAGCGGACGACTCTTTCGTTCCGCTCCGTTTCCCTGAGCGTCTCCGCTATGCCCGCCACGTCGCCGGTACCGACGACGGCGTCTATTTCCGGCATGGCGGCCAGGAGTTCCTCCCGGTACCGCTGGGCGAAACACCCGGTCACGATGAGCTTTTTCAGTTTGCCTGTTTGCTTGTATCGGGCGACGGAAAGGATGGTCTCCACGGATTCTTTTTTGGCCTGTTCGATAAATCCGCAGGTGTTGACGATGATGACGTCGGCTTCCGCAGGGCGGTCCGTCAATGTCGTCGTTCCGTCTTTCATGAGGATGCCGGCGGCGTTTTCGCCGTCCACGAGGTTTTTGCTGCATCCGAGGCTGATCAACGCGAGTTTCATGAGCTTATTGCTGATCCTCTTTCCGGATCCGCTTTTTGCTGAGGCTGATCTTGCCGTTGTCTGTCCCGATGACCTTGACTTCAAAGACATCGCCCATTTTAAGCACTTTTTCGATCTTGTCTACGCGCTGTTTGGAAATTTCGGAAATATGCAGCAGGCCCTCTTTTCCGGGCAGGATTTCCATGAAGGCGCCGAAATCCTTGATGCTCACGACCCGTCCCTCGTAGATTTCCCCGACTTCGACGTCTTTGACGAAGCGGTTCACGAGGCGTACGGTCTCGTCCAGGGCCGCGAGGTCCTTGGAGTAGATGAGGACGGATCCGTCGTCGTTGATATCGATAATGGCGCCGGTCTGCTCGATAATGCCCTTGACGTTCTTGCCCTGGGGTCCGATGAGGGCGGAGATCTTGTCGACGGGGATCATAAGCCGGTGGATACGCGGCACGTTTTCTTTGAGTTCGCCCGGCTTGGGAATCGTGCTGTTCATGAGCTCGAGAATCTGGAGACGGGCCTTGAGGGCCTGGGTCAGGGCGATCCGCATGATCTCTTCCGTGATGCCGGTAATCTTGATGTCCATTTGCAGGGCCGTGATCCCGTTTTTCGTACCGGCGACCTTGAAGTCCATATCGCCCAGGTGATCTTCGAGACCCATAATATCGGTCAATACCGTAAATTCATCGCCCTGCTTGATGAGGCCCATGGCGATTCCCGCCACGTGCTCCTTGATGGGAACGCCCGCGTCCATCAGCGAAAGGGATCCGCCGCAAATGGAAGCCTGGGATGAGGAACCGTTGGATTCCGTGATTTCCGAAACGACCCGGACCGTATAGGGGAATTCTTCCTCAGTTGGCATCACATAGCGCAAGGCCCGTTCGGCCAGGGAACCGTGTCCGAGTTCTCTTCTGCCCGGCGCGCCCATTCTCCCGGTTTCTCCGACGGAATAGGGCGGGAAGTTGTAGTGCAGGTAGAATTTTTTGTAGTAATCCTCCTCGAGGTTGTCCACGTGCTGCTCATTTTCTTTTGTGCCCAGCGTGGTGATCACGAGGGCCTGGGTTTCTCCCCGGGTAAACATGGCCGAACCGTGGGGTACCGGCAGGACGCTGATTTCCGCGAAAAGCGGCCGGATTTCGTCCGTCTGTCTGCCGTCCACCCGGTGCTTGTGGTAAAGGATGGAATCCCGCACAAACTGCTTCATGAGATCGTGGTAATAGGTCTCGAACTCGGCGACGACATCCTCGGGAACCTCTATTTCCTCTATAGTTTCCAAATGTTCCGGGTTGTAATTTTCATTGACAAATTTTGTATATAATTCCTCTCTGAGGGCGTCGACTGCCTCGTCCCGGTTCTGCTTTCCGAGGGTCATGACGGCGGCCTTGAGCCGCTCCTGTCCGTTGGCGTCGATAAAGTCCTTGACCAGAGGCAGGACGGGCTTTTTCTCGAAGGCAAGCTTTTCTTTGCCGAGCTCGGCGGCGATCTTTTCCTCGAAGGCGCAGATGGTCTTGATGTGTCCGTGGGCAAAGAGAATGGCTTTGAGCATGGTCTCTTCGTCCAGTTCCCGGGCGCCCGCTTCCACCATATTGACGGCGTCTTTCGTGCCGGCCACTTTGAGCTCCAGCTGACCTTCCTTGATCTGGGCCGGCGTGGGATTCAGGATGAATTCCCCGTCGATCATGCCGACGGTGACACCGGCCACGGGTCCCATAAAGGGCAGATCCGACAGCATCAGAGCCAGGGACGAGCCCGTGATCCCCATGTGGTCGGGCGTGTTCAGATCGTCAAAGGACAGGACCGTATTGACGATGTGGACGTCGTAGCGGAAACCGTCGGGGAACAGGGGACGAATGGGCCTGTCGATGAGCCTTGCCGTCAACGTGGCGTCCGTGGAGGGCCGGTTTTCTCTTTTATTGAAGCCCCCGGGGAATTTCCCCGAAGCGTAGTACTTCTCGATAAAATCCACGGTCAGCGGGAAAAAGTCTCCGCCCACCCGGGGTTCCTTCCCGCGGTTGACAGTGTTCAAAAGCACGGTATCCCCGTAGCGGGTTACGACCGCTCCGTCCGACTGCCGCGCGTATTTGCCGATGGAAAGGGAAAGGACGCGTCCCCCCAGCTCCAGTTCATAAATTTTTTCGTCAAACATTCTACCTCCAAAATGAAATCATGTATTTTCACAACAATACGACGCGTCATCCCGAAGGTAAATAATAAGGAGAAATCAAAAAACACGCCGTTTTTTGATCACTTCTTACTACTTACCGGGTATATCCGCGCGATGTATTATTGTAGATCCAATATAGTATACCATATCTTGCCCCCGTAAAACAACAAAAAAAATCCTTCTTTCGAAGGATTTTTTTGTTTTTTGTTTAAGCGGTGTAGTCGAAGAATCCCGAGCCGGTCTTTCTGCCGAGCTTTCCGGCCCTGACCATCTGCCGCAGCAGCCTGGACGCCCGGTATTTGGAATCCTGCGTTTCCGCGAAGTAGGTATCCATGATGTGCAGACAGGTGTCGAGACCGATGAGGTCCGACAGCGCCAGAGGACCCATGGGGTGGTTGCAGCCGAGGACCATGGCCTTGTCGATATCGGCGGGACTGGCCAGACCTTCCTCGAGGACGATGCAGGCCTCATTCAGCATGGGGATCAGGATCCGGTTGACTACGAAGCCCGGTCCTTCCTTGACTTCGATGGGGTCTTTGCCCACGGCTTTGGCGAGCTCATAGACCGCTTTGAACGTCTCGTCGGAGGTCTTTAGGCCCCGGATGACTTCGACAAGCTTCATGACCGTGGCCGGGTTGAAGAAGTGCATCCCGATGAATTTTCCTTCCCGTTTGGTGGCTGAAGCGATTTCCGTGATGGAAATGGAGGACGTATTGCTGGCGAAAATGGTTTCAGGTTTGCAGAGTTTATCGAGTTCGGCGAAGGTGTCTTTCTTGATTTTGACGTTCTCGAGGATGGCTTCAAGGACGAGATCGGCGTCCTTTGCCGGATCGAGGGCAACGGTAAACGAAATTTTTCCGAGGATGGCGTCTTTTCCCGCGGCGTCCATCTTTCCTTTGGCGACAAGCTTTTCGAGTCCCTTGACGAGTTTCTCTTTGGATTTGGCGATGATTTCATCGTTGATGTCCCGGAAAACCACTTCGAGGCCGGATTTGGCGAAAACCTGTCCGATGTCGAGGCCCATCTGTCCGGCGCCGACGATAAATACTTTTTTCACTTTGATTCTCCTCCTTCTAAAGAAATAATAAATCTGTATACCGTATCATACATCAAAAAAGATATTCTGTAAATAGAATTTTTATGGCGACATAGAGAATTTTTTGTCTGATAAACCAGATTGGAGCATACAGTCGCCTTTTTCCGCCATAACCGCAACGAAGCGGGCGAAAGTTGCAAGAAGAAATTTGCGTGGACAAAGCGGGCGTTTTGTGGTAAGATGTGAGAAATGGGAGGGTTATCGAAACCCACGTGAAGGAGACGGCATGATGAAAACCGTAAAAGACATTGAATCCACTGCAATAGGCGTTTTACGGGAGTACCCCGTCAAACGCGCGGCGCTGTTCGGTTCCGTCGCGAGGGGCGACATAACCGAGCAAAGCGATTTGGATATGCTGGTTGAATTATTACCGGGTACGCGTGGAATCAGATTTTTCGGATTGTTGGACGATTTGGAAAAAACCTGCGGCTGCCACGTTGATTTGCTCACTTTCGAAGCGCTGGAACGCGAGGCGCGCGGCCGCTTCAAGGAAAATGTCAAGCGGGAAATGAGGGTTATTTATGAACGAGAGGATTGAGGACATTCTTGAACATATGCTGGAAGACGCCCGTGATGTGAAGGAGTTTGTCGGCCGTGTAGCCTCGTATCTGGAAATCGTGTGGGATACAGCCGTGAACTCTATTCCTGAACTGCTCGAATTTCTGGAAAACGAGCTTGTGAAGTAGGCGTTTTAAGAGGTAACGGATAAACGCTCCCCGCTTTTATTTTTTTTGTCTTTCCGCTGAATTTGTGATATAATAAGGGCTGTAAGCGAAAGCCTCCGGAGGTTTTTTCATGAAGAAAATCAGAGTCACCGTGCCCGAAGACGTCTGGCGGATGATGAAAAACGACATCGACGAGTTCGGGATCAACAACAACAAACTCTGCAACTATATCTTGACCGAGCTCAAATACAACAAAAACCTCGATGTGGATAGACTTTTGGAGCCCCTCGGCCGCCCCCTGAAGCGGATCATCCAGTTCGACCTCAATGTCTCCAACAAAGAGATCTACTACGATATCCTGCGGGAAAACGGCGTCGACGTGGAAGCCGAATATTTCCGCGAGCTCTTCAGCCTCTACTGCGCCAAGTTCAAATATCAGCGGGAGCTTTTTATTTTCCGGGACAAGGTCAAGGATATCGTCGACGCGGTCCGGGAAAAGAAAAAAATCAAGATCAAAACCATGGGCAAAGTCCTGACGGTGGAGCCCTATTTTATCAAACGCGAAGAACAGGGCGACGAGAATTTCCTCTTTGCCTGGAACGACGAGCAAAAGGCCTACCACAATTATAAACTGAAGGAATTGGAAATCGTTTCCGTCCTGGACGAGCGGATCCGCGGCAAGGATAAAAAATATATCGAAAATGTCCGCAAAAATTTTGACCCCTTTCTGGGAAACGGCAACATCGTCAAGGTCCGTCTGACGAAGGCAGGCGAGGCACTGCTCCGGAGCCTTACGGCTTCCCGGCCCAGATTTCTCAAAAAAGAAGGCAGCGTTTGGTATTTCGAGACGGCCAACGAAAACGCCAAACTCTATTTCCGGCAGTTCCTGGAGGACGCGGAAATCCTTGAGCCCCTTTCGCTCCGGCGGGAAATCCGGGAGGAATATCTGCGGGTTCTTCAATTGTATAAAGAATAAGCATATATGGCATATATGATACAGACACGAAAACGCATGTTCGCATAACGGAATATTGTGTGTTTTCTGAAAGAAAAACGGGAGAAAACAATTTTGCAACGATTCCAGAAAATACATCCAAAAATGGTATTGATCATAGTTTCCTGCGGGTGAAACCCGAAACGCGAATATGGCCATTTTGACCCAAAAAACACAATATATTGTAATCGTTATTATTATTCACACAATATATTGTTTTTTTTTTGGAAAACGTTGTAGAATATGGGCAAGTAAATATATTCTATTTATTACCGGATCCCCGGCCGGACCGACGGGAGGCGATACCCGCCCCGCGGGGGAGACGGGCAACATCAGGATGCAAAATGCGTCATACTTACAAGGAGGGACCATGAAAAGGGTCATTAAAAGAGAGGGGAATATTGTACCCTTTGACGGCAGCAAAATTGCCAATGCGATAACCATGGCGTTCAAGCAGAACGCAAAACCGGTGAACAGGGAGCTCATCGACAGAATCGTCTCCCAGATTACAAACCTGGATACCCGTATCCTGCATGTCGAGGAAATCCAGGACATGGTCGTCAAGAAGCTGATGTCTTCGACCGAAAAGGATATCGCAATGTCTTATCAGAGCTACAGGACATTGCGGACGGAAATCCGGAACAAAGAAAAAGGCATATACCGCCAGATCGGTGAGCTCATTGACGCTTCGGACCCCCAGATGCTGACGGAAAACGCCAACAAGGACAGCAAGACCATTTCCGTGCAACGGGATCTTTTGGCGGGGATCTCGTCCCGGGACTACTACTTGCACAAGGTCCTGCCCAAGCACATCGCGGCGGCCCATGAAAAGGGCGAAATCCATATCCACGACCTCGACTACCTGATTTTCCGGGAGACGAACTGTGAACTGGTCAACATTGAAAGGATGCTGGCCGGCGGCTGTAATATCGGCAACGCCAAAATGACGGAGGCCAATTCCGTCGAGGTGGCCGTGGGCCATATCGTGCAGATCATCGCCTCCGTCTCGTCCAATACCTACGGCGGCTGCTCGATTCCCTACATCGACCGGGCTCTTGCGCCCTACATCAAAAAAAGTTTCCGGAAGCACTTCCTCAAGGGGCTCAAATACATTGAAAGACTGCCGGAAGACGAAATCAAGGTGATCAGAGACTTTACCGCCATTGAGCACGGTAATGACGCCCTGCAGGAACGCTGGCCCGAAAGCTGGCAATACGCCTCGGACATGACGACGGATTCCGTCCGCCAGGCCATGCAGGGGCTGGAATACGAAATCAATTCCCTTTCGACCGTAAACGGCCAGACGCCCTTTACGACCATAGGGCTCGGCACCGAGACGTCCTGGGAAGGCCGGCTCGTCCAGGAATATGTGTTCAAAACCCGTATGGAAGGCTTTGGCGCGAAAAAGGAAACGGCCATATTCCCGAAGATTGTCTTCGCCATGACCGAGGGACTCAATTTCGACCCCGGCGATCCCAACTGGGACATCGCGCAGCTGGCCTTCGCCTGCATGACAAAATCCATTTACCCCGATATTCTCTTTGTTTCCAGAGAGCAGTGGGAAAATGGGACCGTCGTCTATCCCATGGGCTGTCGGGCCTTTCTGTCCCAGTGGTTTGACAAGGACGGCAAGGAAACTTACGCCGGACGGTTCAACATGGGGGCCACGTCCATCAACCTCCCCCGGATCGCCATCAAGAACAAAGGGGACGAGGCCGGATTTTACAAGGAATTGGACCGGATCATGGAGATCTGCAAGGAAAACAACATGTTCCGGGTGCACTATCTCGAGAAGACCCAGGCGGAAATGGCGCCGATCCTCTGGATGTCCGGAGCCATGGCCGTCAAAAGCGCCGGAGAGACCATTTCGGATCTTGTCCGGGGCGGGTACGCCACCATTTCCATCGGATACATCGGCCTTTCCGAAGTCTCCCAGCTCCTGTACGGCAAGGATTTTTCCCAGGATGAGGAAGTCTACGAAAAGACCTTCAATATTTTGAAATATATGAGTGAAAAAGTGCTGCAATACCGGAAGGAAACCGGCGTCGGCTTCGCCTTCTACGCGACGCCCAGCGAATCTCTCTGCGACCGCTTTGCCCGCATCGACAGGCGTGAGTTCGGCGACATCGAGGGGATCACCGACAAGGGTTATTACGACAATTCCTTCCATGTGTCCTCCCGCATGAACGTCAATATGTTCGACAAACTCCGTATGGAAGCTCTCGGGCATAAATACTCGGCCGGCGGCCACATCAGCTATATCGAGACCGATTCTCTGCAGAAAAACCCCGAGGCCATCCATTCCATCCTCAAGTACGCGCGCGGCGTCGGCATCCACTATATGGGCATAAACCAGCCCGTGGACAAATGCCACAAGTGCGGCTTTGAAGGGGAATTTCTGGCGACGGAGGAAGGCTTCCAGTGTCCGCAATGCGGAAACAAGGACAACGACCAGATGAATGTCATCCGGCGGGTTTGCGGCTACCTGAGCCAACCCAACGCCCGGCCCTTCAATGAGGGAAAACAGAAAGAAATCGTCGGTCGCGTCAAACACGGTTCATAATGACCTCCTGATTATATTTTAAAGTGCCTGCACAGCACGAACACCGATCGTAGCGGCGGCCCCTCCAAGGCCGCCCTATGGTTGTGGAAAAAAATACCCTCAGCGAGGTTTTGAGATGAATTATTCCGATATCAAATACGCCGATATGATCAACGGCGAGGGGATCCGGGTCAGCTTGTTCGTCAGCGGCTGCGGCCACGCCTGCGAGGGCTGTTTCAATAAAGTCTCCTGGGACGAATGTTACGGCAAGCCTTTTACGGCGGCGACCGAAGAGGAGATTTTCAGCTATTTTGAAAAATACGGTCCTTCCCTGAGGGGGCTCTCCCTTTTGGGCGGCGATCCGACCTACCCCAAAAACGTCCTTCCCCTGACGACATTTTTGAAAAACTTCAAAAATCGTTTTCCCGGCAAAGACGTCTGGGTCTGGAGCGGCTATACCTGGGAACAGATTGCCGCAAACCGGGATCTCTACGGCCTGCTCTCTCTCTGCGACGTCCTCGTGGACGGGCCCTTTGTGGAAAATCTGAAAGACATCACGCAAAAATGGAAGGGGAGCCTGAATCAGCGCGTGATCGACGTCAAAAAAACCATCGCGGCCGGACAGGTCGTCCCTTACGGGAAATAAGCGCGAAAGCCCAAAACAACCCATAGCTTGCAGCAAAAAGCCCCGCGTCTAAGGTAAGGCGGGGCTTTTTGTCGACGCGAAAATTTGTGTCGAATTTTTCAAAAAAAGTCTTGACCTTTTGGGCAAAAAGGTGTATGCTATCAAAAATTATTTTATGCCCGTTTTACAAAGATTTGTAAGGAAACAGCTGAAATACGCGTTTTTTCAAGGGTACATGTATTCGCACGGAACGGATCACTGTCTTGCGCCGCAGAATTCCCATACTCAAACCGATAGGAGGATGTTCGAAATCCTTTTTTCATTTACCGAAAATCCCTCGTCGGAACAGTGAACCGCCCTGACGGATAAATCCGCAGATCAACTGCGAAACAAACAGGGGGGTTCAACATGAAACACAAGATCACAAAGGCAAAGGGGCCGGAAAAAACCGGCGGTTTTTCCGTTAAAGATTTGCGACGGCGCGTTTACGCGACGGTTCTGCTGCTGCTCTTTCAGACGCAGATCTTCGCGGGGATCGTCCCCGACCCGATCACCATCGGCACAAGGGCGACGCGGACGGCGACGGGGATCGATCAGGTCGACATTGCCCGGCCCAACGCCAACGGCGCGTCTTATAACGCCTATAAAGAATTTGACGTCGATGAAAAAGGGCTGATCCTCAATAACAATATCTATATCGTCGTCGATACAAAACTGGCGGGCCTGATCGCCCGCAACCGGAATCTGGACGGCGGCGTGGAGGCAAAGCTCATCATCAACGACGTGACCGGCGCCAAGGCCTCGCAGATCAAAGGAATCATCGAGATCGGCGGCGCCAGGGCAGATGTGGTCATCGCCAACCGGAACGGCCTCAACATCAACGGCGGCGGCTTCATCAACGTCGGAAACGCGACGCTGACCACGGGCAGGCTCGTTCTGAAAGACGGCGATCTCGCCGAAATCGAAGTGGATCAGGGCCGGCTGGACATCGGGTCCAAGGGGATAGACGCGACGAGTCTCGAGTCTCTGGATCTGAGCGGAAAGACCGTCGGGATCGGCGGACCCGTCAAAGGTTCGGAGCGGACAAAGGTCCGCGTGTCGGCGGGGGCCCAGAATATCCAATACAAGACGAAAAAAGTCACGAGCAAGGGGAAAACCTACGAAGGCGTTGCCATTGACGGCAAGGCCCTCGGCTCCATGTATTCCGGAAAGATCGACGTCATCTCCAACGACAAGGGGGCCGGCGTCAATCTGCAGGGCGATCTGATCAGCCTTGACGACATGACGCTAACGTCGGCGGGTTCTCTGACGACATCGGGCAGTGTGCGCGGCGTCAAAAAAGTCCGATACAAGGCGCAGGACAAAGTCCGGATCGAGAAAAGCCTCGACGCCGGAGAAAAAGCGGAGATCGAGGGCGCGACCATTGAGCTTGCGGCCGCTGTTACGACCGGATATGAAAATGCGGCGTCCGACGCCCTAAGCCTTGAAGCGGCGGGCGGAAATATAAGCAACAGCGGGGATATCGAAGCCTTCGGCGTTGCCAAATTGAGCGGGACATCCCTCGACAACTCAGGGAATATCGTGACGCCTGATTTGCGGATTTCCGCAACCGAGCTGGCCAACAGCGGCGCGATTCAAGCGGCGGCATTCACACTCGGCGCGGACAGTCTTTCCAACAGCGGTCTGATCCAAACGTCCGAGATCAATCTCGGCGCGAACAAACTGGTAAACAGCGGCTTGATCGGCGTGGAAAAGGGAATCGCCGCGTCCGGAAAGACATTTTTCAATACGGGCCTCATCACCACGCCCGGCGCGCTTCATTTGACCTATGACCATATGGGGAACATCGCAGGGACGCTCTACGGGGAGAAGGCCGTCGCCCTTGAAGGCCTGAGCCTGGACAATACCGACGGCGTGATTTCCACCCTCGGCAAGTTGACGATTGATGTAAAGGATCTCCTGAACCGCTACGGCGTCGTCTATACGGATGGCGCCCTGACCATCGCGACCGCGGACCTCCTTGATAATACCGGCGGGATCCTGGTGGGCGAGCTGGATTCGCTCGGCGGCAATAAGCTGATCAATGAGGAAGGTCAGATCCTGACCAATCGAGCGCTGACGCTGGCGAGTCTTTATACGGACAACACAAAGGGCGAAATTTTCACGCCCGAAAGCATCACCGTCAGCGGGGACGTCTTCATCAATGACGGCGGCTATCTCCATACAAACAAAGGCATTACCGTTAATGTAAGCCGGGCGAGCAACCGGGAAGGCTTTATTCTGTCCGACGGACTCACCAAAGAACTGCTGGCGGCTATGGAAGAATCGCCGGCGGCTGAGGCGGAGGAAATACCCGTCGTGGAGACGGCGGAAGAAGAGCGGGAAACAGCTGCCTATGACGGAATCCGGCTGATGTCCAATACGCTCGACAACACGAAAGGGACCATCCGGAGCCTCGGCGACCTCGTGATCTCGGCGGATACGACCAACGACGGCGGCGCGTTGACCGGCGCGAATATCGACTACACAGGGAATATGTCGAACAAAAACGGTCTTGTTTCGGGAGACGCTATCGTCCTTAAAGGAAACATAAACAACAGTGCCGGGAGCGTATCGGGCGATGTCATCACCGTTAAGGGAAACATCAGCGGAAACAGCGGCGGCGTCCTTGCGGGCGATGTCATCGAAATCAGCGGCAATACCAATAATAACGGCGGAGAAATCCAGGGCAATGAGATCGCCTTTGCCGACGGGAGCGTGACGAACGCTTCCGGAAAGATCCTCGGCGGCGCCGTGACCGCAGATGCCAATATCGGGACATTCAATAACGACTACGGCTTCACGCAGGGACTCGGCTACGTCAATCTGACGAACGTCTCCAATGCTCACGGGACAATCACTTCAGATTACAGCGTCTCCATCGCGAACAGCGGAAATCTCAACAATAACTACGGAATAATCGAGGCGAAAAGCGCCGACTACGGCATTGAAATCACGGCGGGCGGGACGCTTCACAACGAATCCGGAAGCATCAAATCCCCGGGGACGGTCTTTGTCAATACGGGCGGCGCGCTGGTTCTCGATGAACGGATTCAGGGAAATACGGCCACATCCCTCGCGGGAAGCGTCATTTCCGTAAACAAGAACCTCTACCGCACGGATATCGTAGAATTGACGGCAAGAAACGGCTTTGCCCTGAACGGATCCCTGGACGCGAAACAACTGAGTCTGAATACGGGGGTTGTCGTTACCGTCAACCACGCCCTGAACGGCCGGGAAGGCCTCTACATCAACGCGCAATCATTGACCAACACCAGCGTCCTTTCCTCGGGGACCATGGTCGCGCTGAGATTGGGCGAAATCAAGACAAAAAAAGTTACCAATGAAGAAGGAAATCTTGTGGACGAGGAATATGTCGACTACAAGATCAACAATAAACTTTTCAACAACGGAACGATCACCTCCCAAAAGGATATCTACATCGCGGCGGGCGAGATGTACAACGAGGAAGGCCACGCGATCAGCGCGCCAAACGGCAGTATTGTGCTGGAGGGAATCAATCTCTACAATACAGGCGCCGTTTCCCGCGCGGGGAACAGCGTCAGCGTCGGAAACGGCGGGCAAATCAAAGGAAAAGAGGTCTATATCAGCCTGAGCGGCAGCCTAATCAACGGATTCCGGGATCCCGGCGGTCTGGAAACCCGGACGGACGGTACGCTGAAGGACAACCGGACCGTTTCCGGCGGGGCCGTCGGCGCCATTGCCGGTACGCAGACGACCAACGTTTCGGCCGGAAACGTTGAAAATAGAGGAAATATCGGAATCGCAGGGTCGGGCACGACCTTCGTGGGCGCAACGGGCCGGATCGTCAATGAAAAAATCGGAAATTACGCCGGCGGGAATATTTTGGGCTTTGATGTGTATGTGGACGGAAACGGCGGCGTTGTCAATACCGGCGCGCTGATCCGGGGAACAAATTCCACGAGCGTCCGATCGCTTTCGGGAACCATTCTCAACCAGACCACGGTAAAAGACGGGGAAATCTGGTTCTCCCACAAGGAAGAAAGCGCCACGGATACGTTCATCTTTTATCCCAATGGCGATGAAATCAAGAAATTTGCCAAAGCCTTTGAAAACGCCGGCAAAGAATTCCCCGGCATGAGTGGATATTTCTCCAAAATAAATCTGTCTGACGCGTCCTACGTCGACGTAACGGATCTGCTTGCCAGCGTCCCCGCCGATGTCCGGGCCGAGTATCAGAGACAGAAAGCGGCGGGAAAATCCGTCAGAATTGTCGCGGCCTATGCCCCTTCGCAAGAAATCGGCGGAGAAAACGGGGGATCCACAACGCCCTGGTACAGTTTCCAGGTGCTGGAAGCGCATGAGGTCGTCGATCTGACCGGAGAAGGACTCAACAATATCGGAACGATCACCTCCGACGGCCTCGTTTGGCTCGAAGGAAACAATATCGAAAATATCGGCGGCTTGATCGCCGGAAACGCGGGAACGACCCTTGAAGCGAAGAACGACATCAACGACAGATCCATTGCCATAGGCTATCGTTACTCCGGCAGCGACAAATCCATCAACGACGGCGGCTATCTGGGTCACGGCGACTGGGATGTGGCCTCCGGGATCAGCAATATTTCCGGGAGAATCGGCGCAGGGGGCAGTACTTCTCTGCTGGCCGGTCGGGACATCAATCTCGTCAACAGTGAAATCGCGGCGGCCGTCAACGCCATCTTTTACGCGGACCGGTATTTGAACAGCCTCGCGGTCTATGACACCGTCTACCGCTATGACTATGACGAGTGGACAGAAGGCGGCCGGTTAAACCGGAAAAAATACAAAGAGACATTTATTGTCAACAATAAGCTGATCAACGGGACGGAAATCGTCGCCGGCGGCAATATTCTCTTCAATATGGGACTCAAAGACGAAAACGGCGTCGAGCGGGCCAACAAAAACCGCGGCGTTTACCTCGAGGAAACCCTGACCCATGCCACAAACGGTTCTCTGGGCGGGAAATCCCTCGGCAACATTTACGTGGAAGGCGGCCTCAACAGCCTCTATTCCTATCATCAAAGAATAAAAAAGCGGAGCGGTATCAGCAAGCTATTCGGCGACGCCTATGATGAAAGAACCGAGAACTCGCAAGAAATCTACAGTCTTGCGGACATCTACAGCAAGAAGGACATCGTCTACGCCTCCGACGGAAAACTGACCATAAAGGGCGCGGATATCTACGCCGAAGGCAGCATCCACCTGAGCGGAAAAAAGGGCGTTTCCATTTTGCCGGGAACCGCCTCGTCCTACTATATGGAATACCTGAAGAAAAGCGGCTGGACCTCGAGCTTTTCCATCGGGAAAGGCGGCATTTCCGTCGGCGTCGGCTACGCAAAGAGCAAGAGCAAATATGAACAGTGGAATTTTGACGTGATCAAGAGCGTAATCCGGGCGGACGGAGATTTTATCGTCGTCAGTGAGGAAGGCAACTACGAGCAGATCTCCACGGACATCAATGTAAAGGGCAACGCCTCTATCACCGCCAAAGACATCATCATCGGGGACATGGCCTCGACCGTGAAGATCAAGCAGGAGCAAAGCAGTTCTTACATGGGAATCGGCCTTTCCATCGGCATGCCTATCGTTTCTACGGCTCTGGCCCTAGTGGACGCCGCGAAAAATCCCGAGAGAAAAATGGGCGGGCTCAATACGGTCACGGCCGCCGTGCAGGCGCGGAAAGCCTATAATGATTTTCAGAGCGCGGCCAACGCCATGATGCTGGGAGGAAATTATTTTGCGGTCAATCTGTCGCTTTCCTTCAGCAAGAACAAGAGCAAGTACCAGAGCGAAGCCGTGAATTCCGTCGGGAGCGCGCTCAATGTGGGCGGGAACCTCACGATAAACGGGGACAATCTGCACGTTACCGGAAGCAAGATTGATGTCAAAGGGAATATCGATTATTCCATACTCGGGAATATTTTGGTAGAAGCGGGCCGGAACGCCTTCTCGGAAAGCTCTAAATCAAGCGGATTCAGCCTCGGCTTTTCCACCAACGCGCTGGACAAAGAAAACAACTTCAATCCCATTGCCGACAAAAACGGGATTCTTCAGCTCGGCTACAGCACAAACAAAAGCTGGGCCGACGGCGTGAACTGGAATGTGTCGACGATCACGGCGGGCGGTAATACGAACTATAACGTCGGCGGAGACGTCATTTACAAAGGAGCCGTTGTGACCACCGGCAGCGTCAGCGGAACCATAGGGGGAAATCTCTATACCGAAACGTTGCAAGACTACTTCAACGGGGGGCAGAAAGGGTATTCGCTGAGCGTCGGCATCGGGTTCGGGAAACACAAGGAGCGCGGCAAGAACGGGACCATCACGGAAAGCGACAATCCTTATCTCCAGTCCCTCGGCGTCGGATACGTCACCGGACATACGGAGACAAAGCTCTCCAACAATCCGACGAAGTTTACGGCCAACGG